>CAYSIO010000113.1:2262-5272 GCA_964431115.1 uncultured Vampirovibrio sp. | reverse complement strand
CATTGCAAAAGCGGCTTTAGAAAATTCCGGTACCATATCATTTTTAGAGAAGAACCCTAATTCTCCGCCTCTTTCACCGCTCACCTTGTCATCAGATTTTTCTGTTGCTATTTTCTCAAAATCATCCGGATTAGCTTTAACTTCTTTTAAAATAGCTTCAGCTTTTGCTCTTTGTTCTGCTTGGATTTTTTCTACTTTAGCATTTAAATCTGTAGATGAAATCTTTTTATTTTTCGATTTAATCTCACGGATTTGCTGAAGTAAATCTGAACTGATTAAAATATGAGAAGCTCTCACTTGTTCATCATGTTTAAATTTATCAATATTATTCTTATAATACTTTTCAGCTTCAGAATCAGAAATTTTTATGTTTGATAAAGATGCAACAAGCTTTTTAATACGTATTTGAGTTTTTAAATCTTCGCTAAACTCATCGTTTGAAACCCCTCTTGCTTTTAAGATTTTATTCAATTCTTCTTTAGAGCCGACTTTATCAATAATGGATTTCATCTCTTTTTTGATATCTTCATCGCTAACTTTAATTCCGCGTTTTTCAATTTCAGAATCTATAAGCGTTTTAACAATTAATTCTTTAACGACTTTTTCTTTAAATGCAACATACATAAAATTGTCATCTGATTTTACAAAATTTTTAGCTCCGCCAAAATTTGCAAACATAGAACTGTTGATTTCTTTATCAATAGCTTTATTAAATTGAGATTTAGTAATAAATTTATCATTTACTTGAATAATTCCGCTTTTAGAAAACGAACAACCAGAAAGCAAAATTGCTGAAATTGCTACACAAGTAAGAAATCTTTTCATTTTATACTCCTCTTTTACAACCTTAATTATATTGATTTATGACCTTTATTATATCATAAAACAAACCTGACAAAATGTTAAACACTTCTTCGAAATCCGAATACTCAATATTTAATAATAGTATTGATTTCCCGTCATTACAGCTTTTAGGCGCAATCGTAAATTTAACTCTTCTTAATATATCTTTGCTTAATTTGGTTCTAAGTATATTCCATTCATACTGTGTATAAGGAGTGTAAATTCTTATTACGTCACCCGCCTCACGAATGAGTGATAAATTACAACGAGTAGCGAGCAGCCTTATTTTAATCAATTTTATCAAATTCTCGACTTCATTCGGAATTTTTGAAAATCTATCTTTCCATTCAGAAATTATATATTCAAGCTCAGTCTCATTTTTAACATCTGCTAAGCGTTTATATTCAATCATTTTTTGTTCGGTAGAACCAACCCAATCATCAGGAATGAAAGCTGTAACATTAATATCTACAATTGCCGGTTTAACAGCCTTTTCACCCTCACCTTTAAGCTCCATTACGGTTTCTTCAAGAAGTTGACAGTATGTGTCAAAACCTACATTTATCATATGTCCGTGCTGTTTTGTACCCAAAACATTACCGACACCGCGAATTTCGACATCTCTCATTGCAATTCTATAGCCACTACCAAGTGTCGTAAATTCTTTTATCGCTTTTAATCTTTCTGAAGCTTCCTTGGTAAGCTCTTTTGATTTTTTATATAAACAATAACAATATGCTTGTTTTTCACTTCTTCCTACACGTCCTCTTAACTGATAAAGTTGAGCTAAACCCAGCTTATCCGCTTCATGAATAATAATAGTATTGGCATTTGGAATATCTAATCCATTTTCAATAATTGTTGTACAGAGCAAAATATCGCTTTCATGATTTGAGAAATCAACAATTACTTCTTCTAGTTGTTTCTCAGTGAGTTGACCGTGACCGACTGCAATTCTCGCTTGTGGCACAAGTTTTTGTAATTCAATTTTAAATTCTTCAATCGTTTCTACTCTGTTATAAAGATAAAAGACCTGTCCGTCTCTATCTAATTCATTAACAATCGCATTTTTGACTGTTTGTTCATTAAATTCACCGACAAAGGTTTTTATAGGAAGTCTATTTTGCGGCGGAGTATTAATTATTGAAATATCTTTTATTCCTGATAATGACATATAAAGCGTTCTCGGAATCGGGGTTGCTGACATTGAAATTATGTCAATATTTTCCCTGAATTCTTTCAGTTTCTCTTTGTGTCTTACACCAAAACGGTGTTCTTCGTCAATAACAAGGAGTCCTAAATCCTTAAACACCACCTTGTCTTGTAAAAGTTTATGTGTAGCAACTACGACGTCACACTTACCCGTAGCAAGATTTCTTAGGGTTTCCTTCTGTTCTTTTCCGCTCCTAAACCTGCAAAGTAATTCAACATTTATGCCAAAAGGCTTAAAACGCTCAGAAATAGTTTGATAATGCTGTAGAGCAAGAACAGTTGTCGGAACAATTACTGCTACTTGTTTTAGAGAAGTAACAGCTTTAAACATTGCTCGCATAGCAACTTCTGTTTTACCAAACCCAACATCTCCACACACAAGCCTATCCATTGGAGTTGAAGATTCCATATCCGTTTTGATATCATTAATCGCTTTATTTTGATCAGGAGTTTCTATATATTCAAAAGCTTCTTCCATTTCCAACTGCAAAGGTGAATCCTCTGCAAACGCAATACCTTCTTGCATTTTCCTGCGAGCATACAACCTCAATAAATCATAAGCAATAGTCTCAACTTCTTTTTTTACTCTGGACTTTGTGTTCTCCCAATCAGAACCGCCCATTCTTGAAAGCTTCGGTTTTATTTGCCCTGAACCTCGATATCTGCAAAGCATATTAATTTGTTCTGCAGGAATATGAAGCTTGTCCTTATTAGCGTATTCAATTGTTAAGTAATCTTTTAATTGCCCGTCAAATTCTTGTTTTGTAAGTCCTTTATATACCCCCACACCGTGAATTGCATGAACTACATATTCGCCTTCTTTTATATCATTAATACTTTCAATATATTCAGCTTTTTCTTTATAATGGCGCTTTCTTCCGGAAGGAACGTCTTTTTGGCGCTTATTAAACAATTCTCTATCTGTAATTACAAGAATCTTGGCATCGGGAATCTC
>CAYSIO010000113.1:0-2252 GCA_964431115.1 uncultured Vampirovibrio sp. | reverse complement strand
AATCTCTGTACCCAGAGAGTTTATATTATCAATATAGCTCAAATCAAATATTTCAAAGTTTTTCAAAATATCGTTAACACGTTCCGGATAATCTGTCGCAATTGTAATCTGATAATCTTTTTTGCTTCTAATAAATTCAGTAACTTTCTCCATATCAGCATCAAAGATTGGGATGTTACGAGAATCAATATCAATTACTTCATTACACTCATCAGATATAAAGTTATTCAAAGAAATCTTTTGAAAACTTGCTGTTTTTTGTAAAATTTCTTTTTCAGAAAAATGATTCAGCTCTTTAAGCGGTTCTATCAAGTTCAATTTTAGAGCTTCATTATAAGAATTTATTAAATTTTCATCAATTTGTGATAGCTTTGCTGAAAGTTCAGCATTTTCATCATAAATTAATATATAATCATCAAAAATATCTAATAAATTAACTAAATCATTATTAAAATATGACTGATAAGCACTAATTCCTTCAAAAAAGCCTTCTTCGGCAAACTGTTCTTTTAACGTCGACGAAAATTCTTGTGGAGCTTCTTGAGAAAGCATAAACTTATATACCGGAAGTATTTCTATTTCTTTTATTTTTTCAATAGACTTTTGAGTCTCATTATTGAAATATCTTATATCAACAATTTCATCTCCCCAAAACTCAATACGCACCGGGCTCTCTGTTAAGGTATAAATATCAGAAATATCTCCGCGTATTGAGAATTCACCCATATCAGATACCATCGTTGAACGTTTATACCCAAGAGCAATAAGTCTTTTAAGTAAATCTTGTTGAGTAATACTATCGCCAATTTTCAGTTTTAAAGAGGTATCGTCAAAAAAACTGCTCTGAGGAAATTTCTCCGTTAACGCTTTTATTGGAGCGATTACAAGATTAGGCTTATTTCTTATGATTTCAACCTGTTTTTGGTAATCATAAATATTACCAGATATTGTCTCATAAGGAGATATATTCTGATACGGAAATATAACAGCATCAATATTCCATATCTTTTCAAAATCTACTGAATATCTTAGTGCTGATTGTTCAGTTGAAGTTATAAAAAGTATTTTTTTATTTGCTAATTCTTTAATATATTTAACAAGCAAAAGCCGACTGAACATAGTCAGACCGGTTAATGTAAAACTTTTCTGTTTTCTTATATTACTGACAAATTTGTCATAAAAAGAGCTGTTTTCTAGTTTCATAACAGAAACATTTTAACATGTAATTAAAGATAGAGGTAGCTCTTTGATTGGCTACCTCTATTTTTATCAATATCTAAGCCTCTTTAATTACCCATTTGCCGTCTTTATCTCGTTCATAGTATATATTTCCTCCTTCTGCATAAATAACTTTTTGGTCAGCTTGACCGTCTAGATTAGTATCTATATATTCAATAGGATCAATGGCGTCATTACCGATATCAATTACTATGTGTCTTTTATCTGCAATTCCATCGTTTTCATTGTCTACCAAAATATCTTTCACATGAATATCACTTTCATTTCTAACAGAAGTATATTCCCGGCTTGTGCTTGAGGTATTACTCCATTCATTATATTCACGGCGTATTTCATCAATAGCTTTTTCCCTTGTACTAGGATTAACCTCTTTAGTAATTCTAACGGTTTTAAAATGATCCTTATAATAGAACTTCTCTCCTGTCTTAAAGTCACGACCCCACGAAAAGGGGCTGTTTTTAACTTCATCTTTAACACTAATATTGTCATTATAGCCATCTACTTGTAAGTTATCCGGCATTCTAACCTCAGGATTTTCACCACATAGCTTTTCCCACCAAGTTCTTTCATCAGCAAAGAAAGTCTTTATCATAGTTAATTCAACAGTATTACTGATAACTCCATCACCAAACTCTTCTTCATCTTTAATAAAGTTAAAGATTGAATTCTTAGCTACTTCACTTAACCCGGTAGTTTTTTCAGCTAAGCTTTTTAATTCACTCATTGTTGTGCCAATTTTAATTTCCGGAATTTCGTTTGTCATAAATTGCTCCTTTCTTTTTTTCAATATGTCAAACCTACAGTATAAATTTTTATTACATTCACCCTGTGCAACATAATTACAATTGTGTTGCACAAACATATCCTTCTCCCTTGATGGGAGAAGGTGCTCGAAGAGCGGATGAGGGTGGATATGTAATGGAAAATTGAAAATGGAAAATGGAAAATTGTTTTAAATTTTTAATCTCTCCTGCGGAGAGAAAAGAATTTCTTAACGAACAGAATGTGAGTTT
>CAYSIO010000112.1:0-5344 GCA_964431115.1 uncultured Vampirovibrio sp. | reverse complement strand
CCATGTTCTGCAATCATCTTATCAACGTTTTCTTTAACCGCATCGTAGTTTGATACGTCAAAGCTGTAGAAGTAAGCATTTACACCGCAAGCTTTGATTTCGTCCAATGCAGGTTGAGCTTTTTCAGCATCACAAATATCGTTGATAATAATGTCACAACCTGCTTTTGCTAATTCAAGAGCACAACCTAAGCCAATACCTCTTGAACCGCCTGTAATTAAAGCAATTTTTCTTTCTGTCATTTTAATTTTCTCCTTATTTTTATTTTGGGATTCACCCAACTATTACTGTTATTTTAAGTCATTAAGGCTCTAAGGCGTTAAGACTTTAAGTTCATTATATTTTTATTTGCTCTGCTATATATTTCTGGAAACCTCTCAATAAAGCAAAAAGTTTATCAATTTTAGCTTTTATCTCTTTAGAATTATTTAAGTATCCTAAGTTTTGCGAAATTATAATTTGAGTATCCAACTCTGCTAAAGACGCGATAGCAATATCAATAAACCTCACAGTATCTTTATCAGATCTTCTTGATGATCCTTCCGCTATGTTTGAGGGAATTGCTACAACGGCTCTACGCATTTGACTAACTAATCCGTATTTTTCATCGTCAGGAAAAGTTTTTGTAATAGTATAGATTTCAGTTGTAAGCTTAATTGCTTCTTTCCAAACTTCTAAATCCTTATAATACATTTTAAACCTTTCTCTTTAATGAACTTAACGCCTTAACGCCCTAACGTCTTAACGACTTTCACCTATTTTCTTTTTTAATGAACTTAACGCCTTAACGCCCTAACGTCTTAACAACTTTCATCTATTTTCTTTTTTAATGAACTTAACGCCTTAACGCCCTAACGTCTTAACGACTTTTCTATTATACATTAGTTAATTCTGCACTAAGAGCTTCAATTGTTGCATTTAATGATTCAACGTCATATACGTTATATACATTTGCTTCCGGAGCTATCTTTTTGTTCAAGCCTGCAAGAACTTTTCCGGGACCGATTTCAATAAATGTATCAACACCTTCTGCAACCATTTTTTCAATAGTTTGAGTCCAATAAACTGATGAATAAATTTGTTTAGGCATTTTAGCTCTAAAATCTTCTGCACTCATTGTAGCTTCCGCGTCAACGTTAGTGATCACAGGAATTGATGCATCGTTTAATTCAACATCAGAAATAAATTCTGCAAAACTCGCCCCTGCATTTTCCATAAATTTAGAGTGGAATGCACCAGAAACAGCAAGAGGAACAACTCTTCTTACTCCATTCGCAAGCAAGTAATCACTTGTAGCTTTTACAGCATCTTCAGCACCTGTAATAACAACTTGAGCCGGTGAGTTGTAATTTGCAACATCAACATAACCAACTTTATTACCTTCTTCCAAGCCGGCTTTTAGAACTTCTTCACTTGCATTAAGAACTGCAGCCATAGTTCCGCCTTTAGTTTCGCTCATCAAATCAGCACGTTTTTGAATAGCTTTTAAAGTGTTTTCAAGTGACATTACGCCTGCTGAAAACATTGCACAATATTCACCTAAAGAATGACCTGCCACAAAATCCGGCACTATATTTACCCCTTCACGTAAAGCTTCCATCGCTGCAATTGACATTGTCACAATACAAGGCTGAGTGTTAACTGTTTGTTTTAAATTTTCTTCAGGGCCTTCAAAACAAAGTGATGAAACACTTTTACCTAATGTTGCATCAGCAATTTCAAAAACTTCTTTTGCAGAAGCAGATGATTCATATAAATCTTTTCCCATTCCAACGGCTTGTGAGCCTTGTCCCGGAAATAAGAATGCTATTTTTTTCATATTTTTATTTTCTCCTTATTTTGTATCAAAACCAATTGTAGTTGGCTTTGTTCTATCCATTAATAAATTAATTGCTTCGTATATTTTAGAAATATCTTTATCATTATCTTTACAATGTTGTATAAAATAATTTTCTAACTCCATTAATCTATTTCCAAACTCTTTGCTATCAAGCGCCCATTCCCTCATTTTAACAAACGTACGCATGATATTAACATTAACTTCAATTGCTCTTTGAGACTTTAACACCTCTGAAAGCATCGCTACACCTTGTTCGGTGAAAGCATATGGAAGTTTTCTGGTGCCACCCCAACTTGAAGTCACATTTTGTGACTTCAAGTTAAAGTCTTGCCACTCTTGCTCTGTAAGCTGAAAAACAAAATCCGTAGGAAATCTTTCCTTATTCCTTTTTACAGCTTGATTCAATCTTTTTGTCTCTACTTCATATAATTCAGCAAGCTCAAAGTCAAGCATAACCTTTTGCCCACGTATTTCGTATATTAAGTTTCTAACAAGTACTAAGTTTTCCATATTTTCATCTTTTATACTTGAGGTCACAAATTGTCACCTCAAGTTTTTATTTTTTATTTGCATTAGCCAAACTATCTCTCACAGCTTGCATTCCTAATGCATAATTTGTTTTTGCTATACTATCCAATTTTAATTCGGTTTCTAATTTTTGTGCTTCAATAACCCAATTAAAAGTTTTTGGATAACCATCTTGCTCAATAAGCTCATTATATCTTTTTATATCATTATTTTGGATATAAGCCTTCGCCTCATTATTTGCGTCATTTATTTTACTAACTCCAGTATAAGTAGCATAGGACGCAATCCCCCAACCACCTATAAAAAATGCCCAAGGAATATTTTGTTTTACAAATGATTTTATAGCATTGGTTTTCATATATTTACCTCTAGCAAATTCCTTCTCTTAATCTTACAATACAACCGCCCCAAGTCATACCGGCACCGAAACCTGTTAATATTGCAGTTGAACCTAGTTTAACTTTACCTTTTTCAACTCCTTCAACAAGAGCCAGAGGAATTGATGCAGCGGAAGTGTTACCAAAACTTTCAATATTAGTAACAACTTTTTCACTACTGTATCCCAATCTTTCTTGAACGGCTTGAATTATTCTTAAATTAGCTTGGTGAGGTATCAAATAATCAATATCCTCAGCTTTCATTCCTGCATTAGCAATAAGATTTTCCACATATTCCGGAAGAACACGTGCAACAAAACGATACACTTCTTTGCCGTTCATCTGAATAAATTGTGGTTTTTCTTCTCTTGGTTCAACAAGCGGGCAATTTTGACCTGCCAGTTCCAAGCTGATTAAATCACCAATAGAACCATCCGAGCGAATATCAATAGAAAATATATCGTCAACACCGTCATCAGAAGCAGTAACTACCATTGCACCTGCCCCATCACCAAAAAGAATTGATACAGTTCTGTCTGACCAATCCAAAAGCCTTGAATTATTATCAGTTGCAACTAACAATATATTTTTATACATACCTGATGCAATATAACCTCTTGCAATACTCAAAATGTAAATCAAACCCGTACAAGCAGCAGTAATGTCGAATGCAGGAACATTATTAGGTATTCCCAATGCCGCCTGAAGACGACAACCTATAGCAGGATATAATTGAGGTGGTGCAGACGATGCAACAATAATCATCTCAATATCTTCCGGTTTTAATCCTGATTTATCAAGCGCATTCTTCGCAGCCTGAATACCTAAATCAAGCGCATTTTCATTACCAGATACAAGTCTCCTCTCCTTAATACCTGTTCTGGTATAAATCCATTCGTCAGATGTATCATATAATTTTGTTAAATCTTCATTCGTCACAACTGTTTTCGGTACACTGTACCCAACACCTGCTATTCTCAACGGAACTGCATTATTAATCATTTTCTCTATACTCCTCTATTTCAAAAGCAAAATAATGCTCATTATGTATTTTATCACAAACAAAAAAGTCGTGACACTTTGTCACGACTTTTTGTAAACATTTTTGTTAATTTATTTACGAAATCATCTCAGCAATCTTAGCGTTAACCTGAGATTCTACAGCATTTTTAGCAACTCTTACAGCATTTTTAATTGCATACGCTTTACTTCTGCCGTGAGAAATAACTGTTATACCTTTAACCCCAAGAAGCAAACATCCGCCAAATTCTTCATAGTTGATTCTGCCATAAATCCTTCTCAAGAAAGGTTTTGCAAGCAATCCGACAATCATGCCCAAGAAATCAGATTTGAATGTGCTCTTAATCATCTTGAATAGCAATGTCGCAGTACCTTCTGTAACTTTCAGAACAACGTTACCGACAAAGCCATCGCATACAACAACATCACAAACATTAAGGAACAGTTCTCTGCCTTCAACATTGCCCATGAAGTTGAATTTTTCTTTTTCTTCTTCTAAAAGATTGTAAGCAGCTTGTGCAAGTTCGTTACCTTTACCGGCTTCTTCACCGATGTTCAAGACACCGACTCTTGGTTTTTCAATACCAAGAACATTCTTAGAGAAAGTCATGCCCATTGCCGCGAATTGTTTAAGCATTTGAGGAGTACAGTTGCTATTAGCTCCCCCGTCAATTACAACAATAGGTTTTTTCATTGTAGGAAGAGTTACCGCAATAGCAGGTCTGTCAACTCCCGGTATTCTACCCAAACCAAACAAACTTGATGCCATTGCCGCTCCTGTAGATCCTGCAGCAACCAACGCGTCTGAACTTCCTGTTGCAACTGAATTTACAGTTAATACTATTGATGAGTTTTTCTTCTTACGAATAGCTTGACCCGGAGCTTCACCCATTTCAATAACTTCTGAAGCGTGAGTAATTTTAATATCCAAAGACTTTACATCCACTCTTACTCTTCTTTGTCTGCCAGCCTTTCCGCATCCTGATAGAAAGCCTTCTCTTTGAATTTTTTCCAAACAGCTTTCAATTCTATCCTCTTTACCAACAAGTTCAAGAGCTACCCCATATTCAGCCGCTGCCCATACTGCACCTGCAACTATTTCGAAAGGAGCGTGGTCTCCACCCATTGCGTCAACTGCTATTCTTGTCATCCTCACCTCTTTTTATTCCATAATCCCATTTACTTATTTATGCGGAAAGTTTTTCGACCTTCCGCAATAATAAATAAACAGTTATTATTCAGCTGAAGTTTCTTCAGTTTTTTCTTCTGCCGGAGCTTCCTCTACAGGAGCTTCAACAACTTCTTCTGCTTTTACTTCTTCAACTACTTCTGCTGTTTCAACAACTTCTTCTACTTTAGTTTCTTCAACTTTTGCAGCTTTTTTTGCTGATTTTTTAGGAGCTTTTTTAGCTTCTTTTACTTCTGTAGCTTCTACAAAGCCTTCAGCTTTTCTTGAAACAACTTTACCTTTGTATTGACCACAAGCTGTACATACTGTGTGAGCTAATACAACAGCTCCGCAACTAGGACATTTTGTAGTTGTAGGTTTTGTTGCTTTCCAATTTGATCTTCTTTTTCC
>CAYSIO010000111.1:0-5422 GCA_964431115.1 uncultured Vampirovibrio sp. | reverse complement strand
TAGCCTTTGTACGGCATTAACTATACTATTGACTTTTATAATTGAAATGTGATTTACAGCGCCTGCACTTGTTTTTTCTACAGTTGAATTTACAAGAACACCTCTTCGAGAAGGTAAAATTATTCCTTTAACACCTGCACATACACAAGAACGAATAATTGCACCTAAATTATGAGAATCTTCCACCCCGTCTAAAATCACTACAGAAGTCAATTCTTCTGCATTTTTCTCAATAAATTCATCTAAATCAACGTATTTTACCGGAGAAACTTGAGCTATAACACCTTGATGACGAGCTTCTTGAGCAATTTGATTGAGCTTTTCTTTTCCGACAAATTGGAAAACAACACCATTTGATTTTGCCAGCTCTTTAATTTTTTCAATTTTTTCATCAGCACGAGAAGTATTTGAAATAAGAATCCTGTTAAATTCACGTTCACCGGACTCAAGAGCTTCAATTATGGCATTTTTACCGTAAATAAAAGAATTTTCCATTATCCGGATACCTTTAACATTCTTTCTATACAACATGCGCTTAATTTACGTACATTTTCATCAAGCGTTATTTCATTAATTTCTTTATCTAAAGAATTGAAAATTTCTTCCAGAGTAGTTAACTTCATGCTTTCACAAAGCATCTTTTCCGAAATGAGGATAAATTCCTTCTCCGGATAATCTCGTTTTAATCTATCCGCAACCCCTTTTTCCGTTACAATAACAAATTGTTTTTCATGACTGTTTTTAACATAATCAATAATTCCGCTTGTACTGCCTATATAATCACCCAAAGCACTTACAGAAGGCTTGCACTCAGGATGTATAAGAATCTTAGCCAGAGGATATTTTTGACGGAAAGATAAAATATTCTCTTCTGTTACATTGTCATGCACAGGACAACAACCTTTATAAGTAATAACTTCAACACCTTCCAATTGAGATTCGACATATTTGCCTAAATTTGCATCAGGGACAAATAAAACTCTTGGTGCATCTAAGCTTTTAACGATTTCTACGGCATTTGAGCTTGTACAACAAATATCACATTCTGATTTTACTTCTGCTGTTGAATTTATATAGCAAACCGTTGGGATATTGGGATATTTCTTCTTGAAATCTACTGTTTGTTGCAAATTAATCATGTCAGCCATCAAGCAACCGGCATCTAAGTTCGGTAACAAAACTTTTTTCTCAGGAGAAATTATTTTTGCAGTTTGAGCCATGAAATAAACACCTGCAAATACAATTATTTCCGCTGTTGTCTCTTTTGCTTTTTGGCTCAAATACAACGAATCCCCTACATAATCTGCGACTTCGTCAATTTCTATATTTTGATAACTATGAGCGAGGATTATTGCATTTTTCTCTTTTTTTAGTTTTTTTATTCTCTCTATAATATTTTTCATTCATTTACCCTGTATACAAAATTTAAATTTTATTGTACAATAAAAAAAAATAGGAAGATATAGCATGGCATTTAATTTTAAGAAAAATATAGTTGTCGGGATTTCTATAAATCCGGAAGTAGGGCTTGAAGCAGCACAGATTGATTTTGAAACCAAAACTATTTTAAAATATGGCACAAGACCGTTGGCATATGACAATGTTCGCAGAGAAATTGCGGACTTGGATATATTTAAAGAATCACTACAAGATTTATTGCTTGAACTTCAAATAAAACCGGGTAGCGAAATTTTTATCAATATTCCTGCCGTTGTATTTAATGTTGCTGATTATCCGGCTTCATTAAACGAAGAACAAGTTTCTACAGCCATTGAGGAAGAACTTGTTAATCACCCTATTTTTCAAAATACTGAAGCATGCATAGCTGCTGCAGCTCTGCCAAATTCAACAATACAATTTAATAAAGTTGCATATACAGTTGCTCAAAAAGTTATGCTTATTGAAATTGCAATACAAATTAAAGAGCTTGGGTATAAACTAATCGGAATAGATACATCAGTCAACTCAACATTGAACGCTTTAATATATAACGACAGAGTTGATGTTGCGCCGGATGTCTCTTGGGTATTGTTACTGGTAGAAAATAATTGTTGCAGAATTCTTTCTATGCAGGGAAGGAACTATGTAGACAGCTTTGAAGAAAGAATAAGCATCGGAGAAGTTCTTGGTGATGCAGAAAACTATTCTACGGTAGTTCAAGCTGTAAATCCTATTCTTAAAAACCTACCGGCACAAAGACTTTATATTGTTTCAAAAACAAACGTTATAAGTGCAAAAATCTTAGCAGAAAAGCTAATATACAACGCACAAATAATCCACCAAGAAGCGAATAATTTTGCAAATGCGCCATTCTTACCTGTTTCCGAAGATGTTGCAAGCGAATTGGCTCCGCTAATTTCACTTGATGTAATCGGTGCTGCCATAAACAGGGATTTTATGGAAGAGTCAAATACTCACTTAAATCTTTTCAACGCTTCTTTAGGCGATATTTATATTCTT
The DNA here is from genome assembly GCA_964431115.1 of uncultured Vampirovibrio sp. Classification (GTDB taxonomy): domain Bacteria; phylum Cyanobacteriota; class Vampirovibrionia; order Gastranaerophilales; family Gastranaerophilaceae; genus CAG-196. Next base: position 2,962 of record CAYSIO010000111.1, on the reverse strand, counting down.
AGTCAGCCACCTGTAATAAAATTTGGCTCATTAAGTTTTACGTTGTCAATAGAGAACATGACTGTTCTGTCAATCATCTTGGCAATAGTTGTATTAGCGATAACTATTTTAACTCTAATTCCTGTCAATACGATGATTAAGTCTAATCAAACACAAATTAGTGATTTAGAACGCAAGATTGCTTCCATAAATAAGTTTTTAAAAGATAACGAATCTGTCTCAGCAGAAATGTTTGATGAAGGCGACGAAATTCGTATGGGACTTATTCATAACAAAAGCATTTATACATATTATACAATTGTCGGTACTGAAATTCCTAAGAAATTATGGCTTACAAAACTTAACTTTGGTAAGAATATTACTATTGAAGGACAAGCTGACAATTTAGAAAGCGTTTATAGTTTCTTTAGAAATATAAAAGATTACAATCCGGAATCAAAAGTTAAACTTCAGAAATTAGGATTGGCTACTAGTTCTAACATGATAACTTTATCTGAAGACGAAGCTTTTGATACAGATTCAATAATAACATCAATGAATGCCGATTTTTATGAGTTCAGAATTTCTGATGCACCGGAAAAAGTTAATAAAAAAGGCTCAAAAAATTCAAAGAAAAGTGAAAAAGGGCTACCAATAGGTTTAGAACCTCTCGAATAATAAATAAAGGATTTGTTTAATGGAAAAATATAGTAGATATTATGGTTTAATGATTTTTATTGCAGCAGCTTTTTGCGTTATTTACTTGAGTGTTATGTTAATTAACCCCAGATTTGAAGAGCTCTCAAACACAAATACAACAATAACCAAAAAAGAACAAGAATTTTCTGCGAAACAAAAACAATTAAACATCGTTCAAAACAAAATTAAAAAAATTAAAGACTCAATCATTGGCTCTCAAAAGAAGATTTATTCACCGATTGAATCAGACTTGGGCAATGACAGCCTTTTCTTCACATTGTATAATGATTTAATTGAAATGGTTCATACAAATTCGGTAAAGATTAAATCAATAAATTATACATATAACCCTGCTGATGATGAATTTGTGAAGTTTGGAAAAGATATATATTTTGTATGTGATGTAGACCTTAGTCTTGTTTCAAACTATATTAATCTAGGTAAACTTATCCAAGATATTTATCAGTATCCATACTATATAAAAATTAACGAGGTTGATGTAAAACCTTATCATAAAGATAAAAAAATATTATTAACCAAACTCAGTATAAGACTTTATGCGCATACGGAGCCTGAAAAAGAAACTAATTTAGACGTTTCTGCTATGCCAAAAATTTAAAAAGATAAATAATATAAAAAAACAGAGCCAATTTTCATGGCTCTGTTTTTTATTGCATATGATATAAATCTATGAGATTCTACCTGCAACAACAACGTCTTTACCGCCAGCTTGAGGTTTCAAGTTTTTCTTATAAACTTCAACGTGCGGTTGTAAAACGCTATCTAAAACTGCAGGCATATCTGAACCTGAAGATAATTTAGAAATAATTTCTTGATATACGGTTGCGTAAGCTCTGGCTTGAACCAACGCCCCTGCAGCAGACGGAGTCAAACCAAAACCTGACATCTCTACAGATTCGCAGAAATAACGTCCTGCATCAGAATATGATTTAGAAAGCGCTCCTATATATCCTTCTGCATTTTCAGAAGCAATACCTTTATCAGAAGGAACCGTTAAAGCAAATGCAAAGCTATTTGCCGGATTGAAGTGTGCTTCTGATGAATGATGCATAGAATCAGGAACTTTAGCGATTTGTTTTAGAGTATCTTTAACTGATTCATTTTGCATTTGAGCATGCCAATTTACAGTGTATTCAAATGCTGAGCCCATATATTGGTGAACAGAAGTTGTAATTCCGTCAGCAACTGCTGCAGCCCAGAATGCTGCTTGAGCATATGGCATATTCTTATCGAAATTTGATGACAATGCAATCTCTGACATAGATTGTGCAGATTCTAACATTGATTTCATATCTTCTTTACTCATACCCGCATATGCAAGAGTGAATAAAGCATGGTCATCAAGAGCAGAAAATCTTCCACCTACATCGTCGTGAATATAAAGATTACCTAACCAGCCTTCTGAATCAGAAGAACGACGAAGTTCGCTTTTTTCAGCATTTTTATCAGTTACGGCAATAAAGTGCTTTGAAGCCATTGAAGAAGCTTCAGAAGAAGACATTCCTTTTGAAATATAAGCGTCTTCCAACATTTTTTTGATTCTTAAGAAACCGTCTTTAGTTTCAAAAGTTGAACCTGATTTTGATGCAACCATATAATTTGAAGAAGTTACATCGTTACCTAATCTGTGTAAAAATCTTGCAAAACTTACTGAATCAATATCAGAATAGAATAAAATTTCATCACCGCAAAGATTCAAACCGTTTAGGCTTAACATGTTTTCTACAGTGTGTTTAGAACCGCCAATACCTAAAATAGTAAGCTTAGATGCGCTTGTTTGAGATTTTAAAGAACTAGCTAAAGAATAGATTTCATCTAATCTTGCAAGCTGGTTTTTTGGTAAATCAACCCAGTTTAAGAATTGTCCCGGCTGATTAGCTCTTTTTGAAAACTCTTCTACAGCAGCAGAAATAGTTTTTTCATACTTTGAAATACTTGAATCAGAAAAGCAAGTAGAAATGCCTAATCCTGAATCAATCTTAGTTAAACATAATGTCATATTTTATCCTCCAATTTGATAAAAATTTGTACTCTAATAGTGTACAATAAAAGTTTTTAGGGGTAAACATGGTGTATTTTGACACTCTGTTTGAGAAGAAAGAAGAGGGAGCTTGATAAACTTTGTTGGGTTTCACCCAACCTACAGGCTAAAGCCCGACCTATTTTGTGAAAACTGTGCAAAAATAGTCCAATTCCGTGCAAATAATAAGTAAAAAAGTGCAACAAAAGTCACTTTTGGAGTAATTTAAAACTCAATTATCAA
>CAYSIO010000110.1:0-5422 GCA_964431115.1 uncultured Vampirovibrio sp. | reverse complement strand
TCACCATTTATTTTTATAGACAACGTTTTGAAATTATAATAATATAGATACATGGGTAGTACCACACCATCCCGCCCACACACGTATTTTACTAAGAAATCGGTGGAAGAAGGGAGGTGAAAATATGGGAACACTGCAAATAATAAAAGCCGCAATCATTGCGGTGATTGCGACTCTTAAAATTATTTTGTTATTCCTATAGGGTACTAAGTCAAGCCTCAAGTAATTCGCACTTGCTTGGGGCTTGCCCCTATGTTTACATTATTTACGATACCCGACATTTTGTCAAGTTCATGTTCTAGTTCACCCATTGAAAATGTTAGATATATGCATAGATTTTGTTAGATTATACCGTATAAAATGTCAGATTATTATCTCTTGAATTTGCTTGAAAAAGCTACTCGGAGTGCATTTTATAGCTTGGTACAAATCATTTACCCCAGTTCGAATCTTGGACGGTTCGGGGAGCTTGTTTACTTTCGCCAACTGTTGGATTTACAACAGACTTCTTTTCTTGATTAATATAAATTGATTATGTAATCAAACAAAAGGAGTCAATTATGGATAAAATGTTTTGTTATCAATGTGAACAAGCTGCAGGTTGTACGGGTTGCACCATTCAAGGAGTTTGCGGTAAAAAAGCTGAAACTGCAAATTTGCAAGATGAATTAACCTCGAAAGCAATCGAATTTGCTAATTGTGTACCTTTTAGCGAAGAAAATACCAATTTGATAATTGAAGCATTATTTACAACGATAACAAATGTGAATTTCGATGACGACTCTATAAAAGAATTAACCAACAAGCTTATTGCAAAAATGCCTTGTGATAATAATTTTGATATTAAATCCGTTTGGGAATGTGATGAGGATATTAGAAGTCTTAAATCTTTAATCCTCTTCGGGTTAAAGGGTATTGCAGCTTATGCACATCATGCAATAGTTTTAGGCTATAGAGATGAAGCGGTGGATAAGTTCTTTTTTGAAGCTTTGCAAGGAATTTCAAGAGATTTATCAGCAGAAGATTTGTTAGCTCTAACATTAAAGACAGGTGAAGTAAACTTAAAATGTATGGAGCTTTTAGACAAGGCAAATACAGAAACTTATGGTCATCCTGTGCCTACAAAAGTTTCAACGGAAATAGAAGCCGGTCCGTTTATTGTGGTTACAGGGCACGATCTGCGCGATTTGGCTTTGCTTTTAGAGCAAACAAAAGATAAAGGTATCAATATTTACACACACGGCGAAATGTTACCTTGCCATGCTTATCCTGAACTCAAAAAATATCCGCATTTAAGGGGTAACTTTGGCACAGCTTGGCAGAATCAACAACAAGAGTTTGATAATTTACCTGCGCCAATATTATTTACTACAAATTGTATTATGCCGGTAAAAGAAAGCTATGCAGACAGAGTGTTTACAACTTCTATTGTTCGTTATCCGAATATAAAACATATTGATGAAAATAAGGATTTTACGCCTGTTATTGAAAAAGCTTTAGAACTTGGTGGTTTTAAAGAACGTCAAAAAATGACGGGAATTAACGGCGGTAATGTATTAACTGTCGGTTTTGGACATAATACGGTTTTATCAGTTGCAGACAAAGTTGTCGATGCGGTTAAATCAGGTGATTTAAATCATATCTTTTTAGTCGGTGGCTGTGACGGAGCGAAAGCAGGAAGAAACTATTACACTGATTTTGTTAAACAAACACCTAAGGATACACTTGTGCTTACGCTTGCTTGCGGAAAATACAGATTTAATGATTTAGACTTAGGAGAAATTAATAGTATTCCTCGCCTGCTTGATATGGGACAATGTAATGATGCTTATTCTGCAATAAAAGTTGCTGTTGAGCTATCAAAAGCTTTTAATTGTTCTGTAAATGATTTACCGCTATCACTAATTCTTTCTTGGTATGAACAGAAAGCTGTCTGTATATTGTTAACATTGCTTTATTTAGGTATAGAAAATATCAGGCTTGGTCCGACTTTGCCTGCATTTGTTTCACCTAATGTATTAAATATTTTGGTCGATAAGTTCAAAATAAAACCAATAACAACACCTGATAAAGACTTAGAAGACATGCTCGGTTAAATGAGCTTTTTAGGTTTAGATGTAAAAAAAACTTAATAATTCTTGGTTTTAAAAATGAAATTTGTACAATAAAAGCAATAAAAAAGTTACCCCCTAATTCTTTTAAGAAAGGAATAATTATGCTTTATTTAAACAAGCTTCTTAGTGAAATCAAGAAATCACCTCTGATTTTTAAATCTCAAGATATTATTTTAAAACTTGGCATTTCTGCTACTCAAATTAAAGATTTAAAAAAATATGCACTTGAAAATCAACTTATCACACAATCAAAACAAGAATATTATTTAACCGAAAAAGGCGAAGAGTATTTAGCTCAGAACCCGATAAAAACTTGGGCAACATCCGAATATCCTTTGCGTCCGGAAATAAATTTTGAATACCTAAAAGAAGAAAAAGCTCCTGCTGTTCTTACAAAAGCTATAAGAAATATCGCAAAACAAACCTTAGAAAGCCTTCCGCTCAAGGAATTTTCACCGGAACAAGCAATTCTGGATGACATTAAAAAATGTGGAAATCTTGTTTCAGGAATTGAAACCGAAATTCTTTCAGGAAAAAGAAAAAGCCTTGATAAAATCTTTGAAAAATATATTCAAAAAGGGCTTACAAAATCTCTAATTTCATTATTAATTTTGCAAATTTTATCAGAAAATATTGATAAAACAGCGATTTATGAAAAAGGTTTGTTTCAGCTTAAATTTGACTGTTTAATGTTTGATAGAATGGTTGCTTGTCCTCAGAATTTTGAGCTTCAAAAGACAGAAATGGACGAGTATGTTCTAAAAGATATTGCTAAAATTATTCTAAACAAGAAAAGTAATAACATTTTAGAAATTACCAAAGGGCTTTATGCAACGATAAAAGAGCTTGATAAATATACATTGAATACTCAAAATCTGAGCAAAAACTCGCTTCGTTTTCGTAATGTAATAAAAAATGCCAAAGACCCTATATCTCTTTTTGAACGAGATATACCAAAAGTTTTTGGATGTAAGCAACTTTCTGAATGCGACAGAAAATTTTTAAATGACTTAAAAGAATCTCTATATGAGCTTAAAAACTGTACGGAAAATCTTGTTTTAGAACTTAAAAGCTTTATATTCACATCATTTAAGGCAAAATCGAAAGAAGAATTGTCAGAAAGATTTTTGGAAATAAAAGAGTTCTTAAACGAAAAAGAGCTAAAAATATTATTGAATACCGTTTCTGAAACCAATGTTTCGGAAGATTTGTGGGTAAACAGAATTGCAACATTTATAAATCAAGCTCGTGTTCCAAAAGATTGGTCTGACGAAGATTTTGCTGATTTTAAAGTGAAGACAAAAGAGCTTGCACTAAAATTTTTTGTACTTGAATCTACGCTAGGCACGAGTGAGTGCGCAATTAGTGAAAGCTATCATTCAGTTTTGAATAGTTTTTTAAACCTTTCAAAGTCTGAACAAATGATACTTCTTCGCAAAGTCGTAAATATTTAACCTTATTATTGCGGGAAATAATATTTTCCCATGTCCTCGCTTCTCTCCAAAATGCCATAAGGAGCTTCTCATATAGGAGCTCCTTCTTTTTTATATAGAAGATGCTGAAAACTTAGAATGATGTGATAGTATAACTCGCAAAAAAAAACACTAATTTTTTTGTTTAATCGGGATGCTTTGTCACAAATTATATTAAGAATATATTAAAATTTTACGCAATAAAAAAAGCAAAAAAAGCTAGAAATAGTGTAAAATAGACACTTTTAGGCAATCGGGAAAACTTTCACAAATATAATTTGAATCGTGATTTTGTGTCACAATATAGAAAATATCCAGAATCTAATGTTTATAACGTGTTGACAGGAAATTTTCTGCATAATAAAATATTAGTAATCAGGAATTTAATCACAATTAAAGGAGAAATTCATATGCCGAAAGTATTAGAAAAAAAATCAGAAAAGAAAGCTGCATTAGTAGACAATATTGATGCGCTTAACGAAATGCTTGAAAGAGTAAAAAAAGCTCAAACTGAGTACGAGCAATTTACTCAGGAACAAGTAGACAAAATTTTTAAAGCTGCAGCTACAGCTGCAGACAAGGCTCGTATCCCTCTGGCTAGAATGGCTGTTGAAGATACCGGCATGGGTGTTTTAGAAGACAAAATTATTAAAAACCACTTTGCTTCTGAATACATCTACAACAAACACAAAAACGCTAAAACTTGCGGAATCATTAGTGAAGACAGAGAAAATGGTATTAAAACCGTTGCAGAACCTTTGGGTATTTTAGCAGGTATCATCCCTACAACTAACCCAACTTCAACTGCTATTTTTAAAGCTTTATTAGCATTGAAAACAAGAAACGGTATTGTTTTCTCACCACACCCCAGAGCAACTAACTGTACAATTGAAGCAGCTAAAATTGTTTTAAACGCTGCAATTGAAGCTGGTGCTCCAAAAGATATTATCGGATGGATTGATGTTCCGTCTATGGAATTATCAGACGCATTATTACACCACGAGCACATTAGCTGCATTTTAGCTACAGGTGGTCCCGGTATGGTTAAAGCAGCTTACTCATCAGGTAAACCGGCTTTAGGCGTAGGTCCCGGTAACGTAGCTGCAGTTATTGATGAAACTGCTGATATTAAAATGGCAGTATCTTCAATTTTAATGTCAAAAACATTCGACAACGGTATGATTTGTGCTTCTGAACAATCAGTTATCGTTGTAGAAGATGTATATGAAGAAGTTAAAAAAGAATTCATCTATCGTGGTGCTTACTTGGTATCTAAAGAAGATGAAAAGAAAATGATTGATCTTCCGTTCATCGATCCAAAAAGAGGAACAGCTCATCCGCTTATCGTAGGTCAACCTGCTGCTAAGATTGCTGAATTATCAGGATTCTCAATCCCTGCTGACTCAAAAATCCTTCTTTGCGAAAGAGCAAAACTTGATTGGGAAGATCCGTTCTCAAGAGAAAAATTGTCTCCAATCTTGACTATGTATAAAGCTAAAAACTTTGAAGAAGCTACAGAAATGGCTTATGAACTTGTATTCAAAGGAGGTGCTGGTCACTCTTCGGCTCTTTATACAGACGAAAGAAAATCAGACAGAATCAATGCTTACGCAGAAAAAATGCCATCTTGCAGGGTATTAGTTAACTCTCCATCATCTCAAGGCGGTATAGGTGACTTGTTCAACTTCAAGCTTGAACCATCTCTTTCATTAGGTTGTGGTTCTTGGGGTGGCAACGCTGTTTCAGGTAACATTGGTGTAGAACATTTATTAAACTATAAGACTGTAGCTGAAAGGAGAGAAAATATGTTATGGTTCAAAGTTCCTCCTAAAGTTT
>CAYSIO010000109.1:0-5427 GCA_964431115.1 uncultured Vampirovibrio sp. | reverse complement strand
TCTCAGGCGGTTCTTCCAAAGTTTTTAAAAGAGCATTGAAAGCATGGTTTGTAAGCATGTGAACTTCGTCTATAATATAGATTTTAAACTTCCCATTAACAGGCACATACTGAACTTTTTCCAAAATACTTTGAGCGTCTTCAACTTTTCTGTTACTTGCAGCATCAATTTCAATAACATCTATAGGAACAGAGTTTGTAATATCTTTACAGCTCGCACATTCTCCACAAGGTTGTACAGTCGGCCCATTTTTACAATTCAAAGACTTTGCTAGAATTCTTGCTGTAGAAGTTTTACCGGTACCTCTCGGACCAGTAAAAAGATAAGCGTGCGAAATCTTGCCAAGCTGAATTGCACTTGTTAACGTCTTTTTAATGTGCTCTTGACCGACAAGTGTTTCAAGAGTCTGTGGACGATACTTTCTGTATAAAGGAATATAATTGCTCATGACAAATATTCTATCACAAAAATTGCATAGAGTTAAGTTTTATAATAATATAGATTTTATGAGGGTGATATTATTTTCTTTTTTAATATTTTTAATGGGTATGAATTCTGCGTTTGCGTATGATTTGGTTTTACCCAGAGAAAAAAAATCTATTGTAAATACTAATTATGCGTTTTTTGTAGGCAAAGCCGGAAAGACTGAAGCAATTTCGATTAATGACGAAAAAGTATATGTAGCTCCAAATGGTGCATTCGCGCATACGGTAAAGCTAAAGGACGGCGAAAACCGTATTATGGTGAAGTCAAATTTTAACACTCAGGTTTATAGATTTTATAAAAACAAGCAAGAAAACATTATAAAGCCTGAACTTGTTGAGTTTGATGCTAAATTGTATCAGGTAAAAAAAGACAGTACCCCTTTAAGAAATACCCCGATTGATTACGGAATGAATAGAATTTCACATCTTTTTGAAGGGACTTATCTTTTAATAAACGGTCAAAAAGGGCGTTTTTATAGAGTGATTCTTTCTAAAGATAAAGAAGCTTGGATAGATAAAGAATCAGTGGTTGAATCAAAAGATATTGTTATACCGAAATTTTTGACAATGAATAGTGAAACTTTTAAAAACGCTTCGAAACACATAATTGAATTCAGCGAAAAACTGCCTTATTCAATAGATGAAACTAATAACGAGATTATATTCAAAGTCTATAATCCTCTGGTATCAGATAATTCGGTATATACGGTAAATATCAGAAAGCCTGAAAAATATACTTATGAGACGAAGTTGCATAATGGAGTCTATATTTTTAAAGTATCAGAATTACCTAAATCTGAGAATAAAACTCTTGAGGGTCTTACTGTAATTGTAGATCCGGGTCATGGCGGCTCAGAAAAAGGAGCTATAGGTTGTCTTGGAGACAAGGAAAAAGATATAAATTTAAAAATCGCAAATGAACTAAAAGACATCTTGTGTTTAATGGGCGCAACCGTTGTTATGACAAGAGAATGTGACGGTAATATTTCTCTTGACGATAGGGTAAAATTAGCTAAAGAAAACTGTTCAAATATTTTTGTCAGCATTCATCTTAATTCAATTCCTGATATAAAGTTTGATGTCCATAAAAATAAAGGAACAAGTGTTTATTATTACAATCCGAATTCAAAAGACTTAGCAAAATTCGTCGAAAATTCTGTAGTTGATAAGCTAGGAACAAGAAACGACGGAGTAAAAACTGCTAGTTTTGCGGTACTTAGACCGACCGAATATGTTGGGATTCTTGTGGAAGTTGCTTATATGACAAATCCTAATGATTCTGTTTTGTACACACAAGAGGAATTCCCAAGAGAAGCAGCAAAAGGAATTGCTGACGGAATAATGAATTACGTTAATGCAGAGTAGACAACCCCCTCTGTTTATTATAAAATTTTTTCTAAGGGAGTATATAATTTATGAGACTACACAATTCTTACACAAATCAAATTGAACAGTTTGAAACTATTGAACAAAATAAAGTTAAAATGTATGTTTGCGGTCCAACAGTTTATGATAATGCGCATTTAGGACACGCAAGATGTTATATAACTTGGGATGTTTTATACAGATATTTAAAATTCAAAGGTTATGATGTTACATATTGTCGTAACGTAACCGATGTTGATGACAAGATTCTAAAAAAAGCTGAAACAGAAGGGAAAACACCGGAAGAAGTTTCAACTTTCTGGTATAACAAGTTTACTGAAAGTATGAAGGCTTTGAATAATTTGAAACCTGATATTGAGCCTTTTGCGACTAAAACATTAGGTGAAATGATAGCTATTAATAAGGATTTAATCAAGAATGGCTATGCATATGAAGCAGGTGGTGATGTATATTTCCGTGTTAAAAAATTCAATAAGTATGGCTATCTTTCAAAACAGCCTATTGACCAACTGGAAAGCGGTGCAAGAATTGAAGTCGGTGATCAAAAAGAAGATCCGTTAGATTTTGCTCTTTGGAAAAAAGACCCTAAATTTGGATACAATTCTCCTTGGGGTATTGGTCGTCCGGGCTGGCACATTGAATGTTCTGCGATGAGTAGAAAACATTTAGGTAAAACTATTGATATCCACGCAGGTGGTGCAGATTTAATATTCCCTCACCACGAAAATGAAATCGCGCAATCTGAATGTGCAAATGGGTGTAAATTTGTTAACTACTGGTTGCACAATGGTTTTGTAACTATTAATAAAGAAAAAATGTCAAAATCACTGGGTAATTTCTTGACTATTGATGATATGTTGAAACTATACGATGCTAATACAATCAGATTCTTTATTTTAACAAATCACTATAGAATGCCTGTTGAATTTTCTGACGAAGCTCTTCAGGCGGCTGCAAACGGTGTTAAGAGAATGCTTAATGCTAAGCAGACTAAAATTGATGAATCTTTGGATTTGACTCAGTATGAAGAATACAAAGAGTTTGTAAACGCTATGGACGACGATATGAATACATCAAAAGCATTGGCTGTATTATTTGATTTAGCGACAAAAGCAAATAAAGATGTTGATTATGCGTTCACTCTTTTACATAAATTAGCTACAACACTGGGCTTTACTTTTGAAAAAGCAAAACTTTCAGAAGATGAACTTGCCGGAAAACTCCTTGAAATAAGTGCAGAACTTGGTGAAACTTATACTTCTATGGAAGAAATTATTGCAAAAAGAAAAGAAGCTCGTGAAGCCAAGAATTGGGAAGTTGCGGATAAAATTCGTGTAGCTTTGGATAATGTAGGAATTGTATTAAAAGATTCTAAGGAAGGTACAATTTGGGAAGTAAAATAGTCGGAAACACTATTTCCCTCTCCAAAGGGGAGGGTACCCGTAGGGTGGGAGGGGGTTGGTTTCCTTTCCTGCTATTGTTGCTCTGTTTTGCTTTTATAAATATTCCTATATTCGCAGAAGAGGTATCGGATCTTGTTAGAGTCGGGATTACTGACAATAAATTCCAAAATGTTTTGAGACAGGATGTTAAACTTTATGCGACATCTGATGCTACAATTTGTGATAAACAAACTCGCAGAATGCTTATGAATGTACCTGCTGATACTGATATTGTTGTCAGAAATACTCTCGGCGGTATGGAAATAACAGTAGGTGAGCAAAAGGGTACATTAAGAGACTTTGTTTTAATCTCACCTTCCGGTTTACTTGGAATAAGAGATTTAAAAAGAAAAGGGCTTCCTGCAATTTATCACGGAGCTTTTGAAGTTGTTCAAAAACCTGACCGTACAGGATTCTATGTTGTTAATTTAGTAGAAATCCAAGAGTATCTAAAAGGTGTTGTTCCTAATGAAATGCCGATTCGCTTTGGTTTGGAAGCACTAAAGGCCCAAACAGTTGCTGCCAGAAACTATGTTTTAACTCCAAGAACACAAGCTTATGAAGAATTCAATGTTGTAGATAGTGTCTCAAGTCAAGTCTACTTTGGTGCTAATACTGAAGCTGATTTAGCGACTCGTGCAGTTATGGAAACAGACGGGATAGTTGCTCTTTATGATAACGAATTGATTTTATCTTTATATAGCTCAACTGCCGGTGGATATACAGAAAGCTATGCTTATGCTTTTTCTGATCCGACAACAAAAGCTTTTCCTTCTATAAATAAGCCTTATTTAGTAGCAGTACCTGATAGAGAGCATTTTGAAGCTCTTGATGATGAAGAGAAGGCGAGAGAATTCTACACTTCACGCGTTCCTTCTTATGATATTGATTCTTCTTATTATAGGTGGCAGAAAACTTGGGCTGTTGGGGAGTTAGAAAACATTTTGAAAAAAACGATGATTGCGCAATCTAAAACCGGCTTTATCAGCCCTATATTTAAAGAAGGCGATGATTTAGGACACATCAAAGATATTAAAGTGATGAAACGTGGAATTTCCGGTAAAGTTATTGAATTAGATTTAATGACAACAAAAGGTTGTTACAGAATTTCAAAAGAACTTGTAATAAGACGAGTTTTCCAAAAAGACGGAGTATCTTTACCAAGCGCAAACGTTGTGTTTGAAAAAGAACTTGATTCATATGGAAATGTAATTGATATTAAAGCTTTTGGCGGAGGATTCGGACACGGTGTTGGCATGAGTCAGTTTGGCGCAGGTTACATGGCAACAAAAATGCATCAGCCTTACTATAATATTTTAAGACATTATTATACAGGAATTTCTTTGGGTACAAAACCTACGGATGTTAATAACGTTTCGGTCAAACAAACTTTTTGGGCTCCTATCGGAAGAGCTCAAGTTGTTATTGTAGGACAAGTTCCGCCGAAGATTGAAGTAGAAATAAACGGCAAAAAAGAAACTCTTAATGTTTCAAAAGGACTTTTTCAAAAAGAAGCTAAAATTGATATTTCAAGAAGCATTGAGGACGGAGCTAATATAATAGTTTTTAATCCGGCTACGTGCCCATACAGAGCTTATGTTGAACTGGTTGAGAAATATCAGAAAATGGATACTGAAGCTAAAGACAGTAGCTGGCTTGACAGTGTAGGAGTAGAAGAAGGGCTGGAAAAAGGGGTAAATGATAATGACAACGACGGTTAAAGATGAAACCCCAAATATATTAAAAGCTGCTTGGATGATAGCTCTTGTAACTATCGCGAGCAAGTTTATGGGCTTTGCAAGAGATATGGTTGTTGCCAACTTTTATGGCGCAACAATGGTATCTGACGCTTATTTTTATGCTTTGCAAATACCTTCTTTAGCAATAATTATTTTAGGTGGAGTTGGTGGACCTTTTCATAGTGCTACTGTTGCCGTGTTTTCTAAACTTTTAGGCGTAAATGGTAAGCCTGATGAGGTTATAAACAAACTTTATAATACATTTTTGACAATTACTTTTCTAATCTTTGCCTTGTTAGCTATATTGGGCTTTATTTTTGCTGATAAAATAATGTCATTAATAATTATGGAGAATATCATGAGAATACGAAAAAG
>CAYSIO010000108.1:0-5431 GCA_964431115.1 uncultured Vampirovibrio sp. | reverse complement strand
GATATGGGAAAAGAAGAGTTTTTTGTAAGCGCTAATCCAGAGTTGTTTGCGGATAATGCCAAGATGTTTTATGACGTAAATAAGCTTCCGGTAGTTGTTTAGGGAAGAAGGTTCACAATGAAATATATAAAAGATTTTGAAGTCTTTAGAGAACAAATAGAACTTGGCGGTTTTGTCGGTCTGGCGCAAATTAATCCTATTGCCGGAAATCTTCAATTTAATGCAAATAAAATAATTGAATTTATAGAAGAAGCAAAAAACGCAAAGCTCGATATGGTACTTTTCCCTAAAAATGCATTACTTGGCTTTGAAATGACTGATTTTATAAACCGTTATCCATTTATTTTGGAAGAATCAAAAAATTGGCTAGAAAAAATAGCTAAAAATTGTACCTCAATTTCTGCACTTGTCGGTTTTGTGGATACAGATAAAAAACAAGCGTTTGCAATTCTAAGAGGCGGGAGAGTTGATAAAATATTTAAAAATTCTGAATATATTACTTCAAAAGAATTTCATGACGGTGTTGAGTTTTTAATAAAGCCTATTTCAGAAGTTTCAAGACTAGGCAGTGGTTTTAGACGAGAAGAAGCCTTGAAAAATTTAGCTCTTGAGACTAAGCGTGTTGTTTTAGAAATCAATCAGGTCGGTTCAATCGACGGTTGGTCATATGCAGGACAATCTTGTGCTTGTGATGAAAACGGAAAAGTTTTTGCTCGTGCAAGAGATTTTGAAGAACAGTTGTTATTAGTAAATCCGTTTAGAAAAATGGGCGGAATCTTTTCTGAAGAACCTAAAAAACAACCTTATGGTTTTAGTCTGGATTACGAATGGGATTTAGAAAGATCTTATAAATCTATTGTCCAATCAATACGAGATTATTTTGCAAAATGTGGCTTAAAAAGAGCTGTCTTAGGCTTATCCGGAGGATTAGATTCTACAGTATGTGCAGTTCTACTAACAGATGCACTTGGAAAAGAAAATGTTTTCGGTGTCTCTATGCCATCAAAATTAACAAGTGATGAAAGTAAATCTGACGCAGAGGTTTTGGCTAAAAATTTGGGAATTGGATTTGCAGAAGCTCCTATAAAAGAAATGTATGAGACAACCGATTTGTGTTTTCAAGATTTGTTTGAAAAAGTACAGAAGACTTGGAATTGCAGATATAAAGAATCTTTTACCCCCGACAATATTCAGGCTCGTTCAAGAGCGATGTACCTTTTTGGAGTAGCAAACGAATTTGCTTCTTGTATCCCAATAGCAACGTCAGACAAATCAGAACTTTATATGGGATATGCAACGATTAATGGCGATATGTCAGGCGGATTTGCGCCTATTGCGGATGTTACAAAGACAAAGTTATTTGCACTTGCACGTTGGATGAATAAAAATCGTGAAGAAAAAAATATGATTCCTGAATCTGTTATTCTAAAGCGTCCGGGAGCTGAACTTGCGATTGATCCAAATACAGGAAAAACCCTTTGCGCAGAGGATGCTCTTATGCCGTATGAATTTTTAGACGAAATAATTTGGCGAATTGAGAACTGGCAAGAAAATTATCAAGAATTATTGAATGCAGAATTTATATACGAAAAGAAAATGAATATTTCAAAAGATCAAAAACAAGAATGGCTTGATAAATTTTATAGGAGAATGTCTTTTGCCCTGTTTAAAGGAGTAATAATGCCGCCGTCTCCAATAGTAGATGCACATTCCATTAATAAAGTCGATTATTATCAGCCTGTAACAAGCTCCGGTGTAAATTATAGGGGCAAAGGGGTAAAGGGATATATTCTGGAATAAATTCAGAGGTAAGTTAGTAGCAAATTTATTTTTTACAGGGGTTATATAAATGGAGGGAAAAATGAAAGTATTACCTGTAAAAAATAAGCAAACCGAATGTATAAATAAATCGCCTAGTTTCCAAAAAGGCTTGACTTCAGCCTTTGCCAAAAAAACGCGGAGTATGTCTGAAGCCGAAATGTATAAGCGTGTAATCAAAAACGGTATAGCTTCTATAGATTATAAAAATATAAAGTCTGTTCTTGCTTGTTGTCTTGCAACAACAGAAATTATTAAAAGCTTTGGTTTAATGCTTCCTAAAGCTTTCTCTTTTAACTCATTAAAAGAAGGCTGTATCGGCATGCATACTTATCCAGATAATATCGTTGAAATAAATTCTAAATACAAAGAGTTTGAAGGTTTAGCATCACTTGATGACTTTGCAACATATCGGAAAGGTTCTCCTGTAACCAAACATTTTTTACAATCTTATATCCATGAATTTATCCACGCTGCTCATTTCAAACACATGGCAACATTGCATTCACCGGAAAAGATTGTATCTATTGCAAATGCTTTTAAGCAATATGAACCTACTGAAAAACTTTTAACTCCAATAGTTTTCAGACGAACTTGGGAAAAATGGGAAGAAAAATGGAATAATTCAATACTTGGTGATAACGCAAAAAGAAATTTGTTTGAATTTTTGGCAGAAAATGAAACATTTGAAATATCAAGAATATTGGAAAAGAATCCTTTAGGAAAAAATGACGGTGAAAATTTATTTTTTAATCCTAAGAAAAAAGAAAAGCTATCTCTATCGTTTTTAAAAGAAGATAATTTTAGGTTCTTTGATAGAATTTTTAATAAAAGAAATATCGAGAGAAAGATCCTTTTAAAAGCAATATGGAATGGGGATTTGGATACAATTCTTGATAAGAAGTATTCAAAATATATTCGCAAAAAAGCTCTGTAGGGTGCATTGCAATGCACCAAGACCATTTGCCTGACTAAAATCCACTCTAAGACTTGGAGATAAGTGTAAGCAACTTCGGAATGAATTATAGGAAGCTATTTAAAGCTTAAGCTTGAATTCAGATGTTTAAGTTGCCGTTTCATGTCTTCGACTTTATCTAACAAGTTTTCTTGCTGATAAATTTCCATAGCTTTTTTATAGTTTTCTTCTGCATCACGGCGATATTCAGGGTTATCATACCCTGACATTAACTGTAAAGTTTGCGCAAGCAATACATAACCTTCAGGCTTGTATGGATTTATTTCAATAGCTTTTTCAAAGCATTCTTTTGAGTCGATTATATGTCCTTCAAGGTGGTTTCTGTAGCCTTCTAGAACACGGAACGGGTACAAGAACAAGCCTTGTTTGTCAAAGATTTCAAGCTCCAGAAGAAAACAAATTTCCAGTAAATCCTTATCTTGGTACATATCAGAAAATCTAAAGTGTGACACAAAATATTTAGGAAAAATAGAATCAATCCTTTGCATAATTTCTTTCTGTTTTTCTTTATCTCCCGCAAGCCCAAAGATATTCGCTTCCTTTAACAATTTGATAGGATTATCTTTATCTATGGAATCTATTAGTTCAAGCAGTCTTAAGCCTTTCGAATACTCGTCTTTAGCCAGCACAACAGCAACTTCATTAAATAAGAACTGTATGGCTTTATATTTATGAAAATCAAAAATTTCCATTATATACTCTCTGGCTAAATCATCTTGCATGGAAAAAATAAGAGCCAACAATTTTATCCTTTTTATTTCGAAATTATCCTCATCCCAAGATAATACTGTATTGGCATCAATTATTGCTTCATAATAGTTTGAAATTTCGTAATTTAAAAATAATCTTTCGTAGTATGCATCCTTTTTCTGTGCGCAATGACCAATAACGTAAGTAAAATCAGAATAAGCATCATCATACATTAATAATTTTTTGCAAAGTCTACCGCGTTTAAGATATGTTATAGAAGGTTTGTATTCTTCTCGAATCAAAAAATTTAGCTTATCAAGCGCAAGCTCAAAATTTCCTTCTAATATATTTTTATCGACAGTTTTTAAACTCATTAGGTATTTAATATTATCTAACATAACCCCTCTTTTTATTAGCTCCTACCTAATAATAATTATCATGAAGCTTTTTTACTGACGATTACCGTATTCGGCTACATAACTTTCAACGCCTGTTTAATTTCTCGTGCTGCACAGGCTAGGTCTTTATTTGCAATTATTTCATTTTTTATTTTTTCATGTGCAA
Organism: uncultured Vampirovibrio sp.; assembly: GCA_964431115.1. GTDB lineage: Bacteria > Cyanobacteriota > Vampirovibrionia > Gastranaerophilales > Gastranaerophilaceae > CAG-196. Next base: position 1,383 of record CAYSIO010000108.1, on the reverse strand, counting down.
ACATAATTGTAGTATGTTTTTTATTATAATATTCAGCAATACTCGCAAAGCTTTTTTCTGTGATTTCGCGTGCTAAATAGATGGCCATATGTCTTGCAGTAGAAAATTTCTGTCCTCTGGCAGTTCCTTTAATGTCCTTTAAATCAACATCATAATACTGTGCCGTAACCTGTGAAATTTCTTCAAGTCCGATTTCGTTTGCTCCGTCTTCGCATTTCAAGACTTCTTTTGCAAGATTTAAGTCCAATGCTTTTTCATAAAGTTCAGCATAAGCACACACTTTATTAAACGCTCCTTCAAGTTCCCTTACATTCTTAGAGAAATTTCCGGCAATATATCGAAGAGCCTTTTCTTCAAAATTTAAGTCATTGTTCTCAGCCAGTTTTTTTACTATTTCGAATCTTGTTTCTTCATCCGGAGGTGTAAGCTCAACCATTAGCCCCATAGCAAATCTGGAGTCTAGTGCTGCTGTAAGATTTGGGATATCTTTAGGTAATCTGTCAGACGTGATAACAATTTGTTTTCCTTTATTATAAAGGCTATCAAATGTATGTTGCATTTGATCCATTGTTTTTTTCTTGCCTTCGATAAACTGAATATCGTCGATTAAAATAATATCAATGTTTGTATATTTACGATTAAACTTTGACATGTTTTCGACTTGGTCTTTACTGTTTCTGGAATTAGAAATGAAGTCGTTGATATAATCTTCAGTCTTTGTATATTTAACTTTGAGTTTTGAATTGTTAAATAATGTGTAATGTCCGATAGCTTGCATTAAGTGAGTTTTACCAAGCCCTGAGTTCCCGTAAATAAACAACGGATTATATTTTTGTGCAGGGTTTTTAGCTACAGCCATTGCAACGGCATGTGGGAATTTATTATTTTCACCAACGACAAAGTTTTCAAATTTATATTTTAAATTAAGATTTGATGCGGATTGCATATATGAAAGATTTTCCATAGCTTGTTCTTTCATAGCTGCTGCTGCAACTTTTTTTTGTAGTTTTTCGCTTTCTTTTTTTAAGCTTTTTGCGGCATTAGCATCATATATAATATTAAAGTCAGAATTCTCGTTTTGGGTAACTTTTTTTATGACATCTAAAATTTGTTTATAATGGTTTTTACGTAATAAATCACGCCCCATTATTTGTCCGGTTACAACAGTTAAAACTCCCTTATCGTAGCCGGATATTTCTAGGGGATGTATCCAAGGATGTGCGTTATCAGGTAAAGCCTCAATAAGTTCGGCTTTTATTTGCTCCCAGAATTGATTTAACTCTATACTTTCCATATACTCTTTTAGATTTGTGATTAGTTATAAAAATAAAAAAGGCGACACCCAGATTCGAACTGGGGAATAAAAGCTTTGCAGGCTTCTGC
>CAYSIO010000107.1:2858-5511 GCA_964431115.1 uncultured Vampirovibrio sp. | reverse complement strand
AGAAGTTCAAAGACAAGGTGTGTCAGCCGTTACAACCTCTTCTGATAAGGGTGCGATTATTCTTAATTTATATTCAAAATCAGATTCTTGGGAACAATTAGACTTAGCTAATTACGCAAAATCGGAGATATTGGATAAACTAAAAATGGTTGACGGGGTTGCCAATGCAATTATATCCGGTGTTGGTGAATATTCAATGCGTATTTGGTTAGATCCGCAAAAAATGGCAAGTTTAGGTGTTTCACCAAGCGATGTGGAATATGCCTTACAGGAACAAAACGGGCAATTTGTTGTCGGAACTTTGGGTGCTCCGCCTCTAAAGATACCGCAAAATATTCAAATGCTTATAAAAGCTGATAATTTATTACAGTCTGTTGATGATTTTAAAAATGTAGTAATTAAATCTGAAGCGACGGCAGGTCAAGTACTTTTAGAAGATATTGCAAGAATAGAATTAGGTTCTTCGGACTACTCTTCTTTTGCAATGATAGGTGATAAAAATACCGCACTTATTCAAATTATTCCTTCTTCGGGTGCAAATTTAGTTCAGCTTTCAAATAATGTGGGAAAAAGAGTAGAACAAATAAGTCGTTGGATTCCTAGTGATTTAACATTAAGCGTAATTTATGATGACGCAGTCTACATGAAAGATTCCGTAAATGAAGTAATTATGACAATATTTATAACAATATTGATTGTAATTCTTGTAATATTGTTATTTTTGGGAGATGTTGTTTCAACACTGGTTCCTTGTATAACAATTCCTATTTCTTTAATAGGAGCTTTTATTGTTTTATATCTTTTTGACATGTCAATTAATATGTTAACGCTTTTTGCGCTGATTTTGGCAGTATCTGTTGTTGTAGATGACGCAATTGTTGTTGTAGAAAACGTTAATAGGCATATGCGAGAAGGTAATTCTCCAAAACGTGCAACTCAGCTTACTATGGAGGAAGTCGGAGTCACTTTGGTTACAATGTCTATAATTCTGTTAACGGTATTTTTCCCGATTTGTTTTATTGCAGGATTTACCGGCATTTTATATAGACAATTTGCAATATATTTATCAGCTTCTATCATATTATCAGCAGTTTGTGCTTTAACTCTTTCACCGGCAATGACATCTGTTATGATGGTTAAAAACAGCGATTACGAACTTTTTGAACAGGGTAAAAAGGGATTATGGTCTAAGATATATTATTTATTTAATTGTTTCTTTGATAAATTAAGCCAAGCCTATACATCTTGTGTCAGAGTTTTTGTATATAATCCTAAAATAACGGTTGTAACATATTTATGCCTTGTGTTATTTATGTTTGGTATCTTTAATATTTCATCCAGAGGTTTTATTCCGGAAGAAGATCAGGGCATTGTCTATGTTTCTGCATATTTAAAAGATTCGACTACTATAGAAAAAAGTAAAAAAATTACCAAAGAAGTCGTTACAAAAATAAAGAATATTGAAGGTATTGATGCAGACAGAATGCTCGTAATGGGTTCTGAATCGAGTTTTGATATTTATGTTCAATTAACTGATTGGAGAGAACGTAATTTTGGCTTATTAGAAAAGATACAAAGAAAGCTTGAAAAGAAACCTGTCTCGCTTTCGAATGTGTATATTCAACAAGAAATAATTGACAGATTAAAAGATATTGATTCTGTTGATATTAATGTATATACTCCGTCTGCAATGAGTGATGCCGGAAGCTCCGGTTTCGAATTCAACTTGTTCGCTGCCAAAAATTATTCAGTAGAAGCTCTTTCCAAAGAAGCTGACAAAATAGTAAAAGCACTGGAAGAAGATGAAAAATTTGCGTACATATATAATACTTTCATGGGTACTTATCCGATGTTTATAATGCATGTAGATTATAAAAAAGCTATGGCATTAGATATAAGCATTCAAGATTTAACATCTGCATTGTCAACATTTATCGGTTCTTCTCAGGTTGGTAATTTCTCTAAAGACGGAAAAAACTATGATGTTTTAATGCAAGCTGATGATAATTTCAGACGTTCAAGACATGACCTCAGCAAAATATATGTCAGAAGCGGTAACGGGACAATGGTTCCTGTTGAGGCGGTTATTTCTTTAGAGGAAGTAAACAGTACCGCTTCAATTTCAAGATTCAACCAAAATCGTTCGGTATGTATTGTCGGACAAAATGCAATGGATATACCTATAGGTGATGCTATGAAGGCTCTTGAAAATACAGCAAAAGAAATTTTGCCTCCGGGAGTTTCCTATGAATGGTCAGGTTCTTCTTTGCAAGCTTTGGAATCCTCACAACAAACGGTGTTCATTATTTGCCTGTCGCTATTGTTCATATATTTCTTTTTGGTTGCACTATATAACAGTTGGTCAATACCGATAGTTATTTTATTGGTTGCTCCTGTTTCTATTATAGGAACATTAGTTTTTCAATTAATTTTAAATAAGCCTTTTGATTTATATTCACAAATAGGTGTAATTACTTTGATTGGTCTTGCAGCAAAACAGTCAATCTTGTTTGTAGAGTTTGCAATGTCACAAAAAGAAACCGGAAATATGACTGTCTATAACGCAGCTATTTTTGCGGCAAGTATGCGTTTTCGAGCAATTCTTATGACAGAGTTTTCTTTTATTGTGGGTGTATTGCCAATGTTGTTTGCG
>CAYSIO010000107.1:0-2848 GCA_964431115.1 uncultured Vampirovibrio sp. | reverse complement strand
ACCGTATCATTAGGAGCAATTTTAACACCCGGATTTTATGCAATAGTTCAAAGTTTGGTAGATAAATTACCAAAACAAGTGGAAGAAGAGTATTATCAGGATTCTGAGGAAGAAAAATATGAATATGAAGAATCATATATTTAATAAAAAAAGTCTATTAATAGCAAGCATTGTCCTTTCGGCAATGTTAACAGGATATGCTCAGGATACTGACGTATATCCGGCTGCTATTGAAGGTACGGAAGAATCATTTTTTATACCGGCACCTCAAGCGGAAGAAGAAGTTCCTAAAAAACATTTTTTTGAATCTTTTTTCAAAAGAAAGGAAAAATCATTGGAACCGGCACCAGTCATGGATGATACAAAAGAAACTGATGTTCAGGAAGTATCAGAAGATGTCGATGAAAATATTTATTCAGAACCTGAAAAAGAAGATAAATTTGAGAATATTGTAAAGAAAATAAAAGCGAAACAGGACAAAAAAGATTCTGACGATGAAGATGTTGTCTTTACTGATATTCAAGAAAAAATCAATTCAGAACAAAACTTTTCTCACGATACGATTAACAGGCTTTATTTAGACAGATTTAAACCGACTGTAGATGAAGATACTCAGAAGTATTACGAGAATAGAAATATTGAGAAAACGGAGGGGAAACTTCAAGTTAAGAACGAAGAAGGACAAAAATCTATTTATGAATTAATAAAAGAAATAGAAGACGCTAATCCGGACAACGAGTCGGAAGCTCCGATAACTCTTTCATTAAGAGATTGTGTAGGAATTGCGATTGCTAAGCATCCTTCTATAGCTTCTGCACAAATTAATAAAGAAATCTATAAATCAAGGATTGTTCAAGCTTGGGCAGCTTATTTTCCGGATTTATCTGCAGGTTTAGATTATGCTTATATGCATTCAAAAGTACCTGACTATTCATATGGAATGAAATCCGCTTATTTCCCGAATCTCTCAGCAGGGCTTCTTTTGTTTGATTTCGGGAAAACAAAAACGGCTGTTGATATTGCTACGACAGATTTTTCCGGAAGCAAATACGACTTACAAAATTCCATAAACGATATCATTTATTCGGTTAAATCAGCTTATTATAATTTGATTTTTGCTCAAAAACAAATTGATATTTATAAAAAAACTATTGAAGAATTTGAATTACAACTGAAAGCTGCACAAAAATACTTTGCAATCGGGAAAAAACCACAGATTGATGTTGTTATAGCTGAGTATAACGTTGGTAGTGCAAAATTAAACCTTGTAAAAGCTATTAATACATATGAAGTCGCAAAAGTTAATCTTGCGAATACTTTAGGTCTTCCTGAATTTGCGAATTTTCAACTTGCGGAAGATTTGTCCAAATTATTATGTGATGAAAAATTGGAAAATCTCCTACAGGATGCTTTTACAATCCGTCCTGATTTGTTAAGCTTTGAGAAATCGGTTGAATCTTCACTTTTAGCAGTGAGAAAAGCTAAAAGGGATTTTGCGCCGGATCTTCGTGCAAACGGTACTTTCTATAGAGGTGGATATGACCCTTATAAGGAAACCAACTATAACGTCGGGGTTAACTTAACCTATAGCGGTGTTAATTTAATGCAATTGAAAAAAGAATATGATATTGCGATTAAAAGCTACGAAAAAAGTTTAGCGGATTATGAAGATAAACGCCAAATCGTTTATTTAGAAGTAAAACAGGCTTTCATTGACATGAAAAGTTCTGTTGAAACCGTAAAGCAAGCTGCGTTGAACGTAGAACAAGCTAAAGCTCAACATTATCACGCAGCAGGTCGTTATAATGCCGGATTAGGTGATGCAATTGAGCTTAAAGATTCTGAAAATACCTACATGAATGCACAGTTAGAATATTTTTCAGCGTTACTTGATTACAATACAAATATTGCTAATTTAGAAAAAGTAGTAGGCAGACCTATTCAAAATGCCGAAACAAGCTTATAACAACAAAGAACTTAGAGCTTTATAAAATAGTGTAATTGCAGTAATTCCTAATCCCCAGAACGCAATGCTGCTTATAATTCTGTATTGTTTGTCTTGTTGTAATTCAACATTGCTAATAGTATGAGAGCTTCCGGATATTGGATTTGTAACTCTTTGAACGCTAATATTTTGTTTGTTTTCTGTTTTTATGTTGCTACTTGCTGTTACTCGGGTTTTATACATCGAATTCTCCTCAATTTATTTGCATATATTTATAAAGTATTTTAAGTCAGAAAAATTGCCTTTTATAGTTTGATAATTTTTGTTGCAATATCATCAAAAGCAGAACTATGAGTAATGACTAATAATGACATATTATACTTATTAATATAATCCTTTAAGGACGTAATAAGAGATAACGCAGTGTTATCGTCAAGAGCTGAAGTAGGTTCATCTAAAATAAGAATATTGGCACCTCTATATAAAACCTTAACTATTTCTAATGTCTGTTTCTGTGCAACTGACATATTATAAACTTTCTGATTAAGGTCAATCTCGAATCCGTATTTATTACAGATATCCATAACCTTCTGTTCTACTGTCTTCATATCAGTCTTGTCCTTAAGACCTAATACAATGTTTTCAAGAGCAGTAAATACATCTACTAACTTGAAATGCTGATGAACCATACCGATATTTAAATCCATAGCATCATAAGGTGAACGAATAGTTACTTCCTTCCCGTCCAAATATATACTTCCTTCATCTGGAAAATAAATTCCTGAAAGCATATTCATAAGCGTAGTTTTCCCACTTCCGTTTTCACCCAACAATGAAAGTATTTCTCCATATTTAAGATTTAGACTTACTTTGTAATTAGCAACTGCTTTACCAAATCTGTTT
>CAYSIO010000106.1:0-5544 GCA_964431115.1 uncultured Vampirovibrio sp. | reverse complement strand
GAAAAACAAGAATTAGAAGAAATTGTAGATTTTCTTAAAAATGGAGATAAATATATAAAATTAGGTGCAAAGATTCCAAAGGGTGTTTTGTTGGTAGGTCCTCCTGGAACTGGTAAAACTCTTATGGCAAAAGCTGTTGCAGGTGAAGCTGGTGTTCCGTTTTTTTCTATAAGCGGTTCCGATTTCGTTGAAATGTTTGTCGGTGTTGGTGCAAGTCGTGTCAGAGATTTATTTGAACAAGCTAAAAAGCATCAGCCTTGTATCGTATTTATTGATGAAATTGATGCAGTAGGTCGTCAACGTGGTGCAGGTTTAGGCGGCGGACATGATGAAAGAGAACAAACTCTTAACCAATTGCTTGTTGAGATGGACGGATTTGATGAGAATACAAATATCATTATCCTAGCCGCAACTAACAGACCTGACATTTTGGATAACGCTCTATTAAGACCGGGTAGATTTGACAGACAAATTGTGATTAATAAGCCTGACGTTTTGGGTAGAGAACAAATCTTAAATGTTCACGCTAAAAATAAACCGCTTGCAAAAGAGGTTGAAATCAAAACTCTTGCAAAACGTACTCCGGGATTTACCGGTGCGGATTTGCAAAACTTGCTTAATGAAGCAGCTTTACTTGCAGCTCGTCATAACAAATCTGAAATTGAAATGGCTGATTTAGAAGAAGCTATCGATAAAGTTATGGCAGGACCGGAAAAGAAAAGCAGAATTATTTCTGATGAAGAAAAAGAAAATACTGCTTACCATGAAGTCGGTCACGCTTTATTAGCAAAACTCCTTAAGAACTGCGATCCGCTTCATAAAGTTTCAATTATTCCAAGAGGTATGGCTTTAGGTATTACTTTAACCCTTCCTGAAAAAGACCATTTAACAATGAGAAAACAACAATTGTTAGACAGAATTGCGATGATTCTTGGCGGTCGTGTTGCAGAAGAGCTTATCTACGGAAAAGATAATGTGACCACAGGTGCATCTAATGATTTAGAAAAAGTATCCGCACTTGCAAGAAGCATGGTAACTTCTTACGGTATGAGTGATAAAATGGGCAATTTAGCTTATGGCAAGGACCAAGAGCACGTTTTCATGGGCAGAAATTTTGGTCACTCAAGAGATTTTTCAGAAGAAATTGCAGCTGATATTGATAAAGAAATTAAAAAAATTGTTGACGAGCAATATAATCTTGCAAAACAGCTTTTAACTGATAATAGAGATATGCTTGAATATATTGCTAAACAACTTCTGGAAAAAGAAACTTTAGATGAAAAAGAATTTGAAGATATGATGAATGAGGTTCGTTCACAAAGATCTTTTGATAACTGGGAGGGGTAATCGCTTGGTGTGAACCCTCTTGTAGTCAGTTCCAAAGGGACACTTGGAACGAGGATACAAATTAGTAGTTTAACAAAATGTGTCCCGCCAAAAGGATGGAAAATATGGACAGAGAAGAGCTGATATTTAGAGAATACAAGCTATATGCTGAACAAAAAGAAAATTTTATCGACAGAAATTTTAGAACAAACCGTTTCTATATGATTTCGTTTGTTGCAATAATTTTTGCCATGATTTTTACGGGTAATGTTATTTTTATGTCTGTATTAAGTGCAACTCTTATATTTTCACTTATCGGAGTTTCAGTTTGTGCTCTTTGGTGGATGAACGTTGATTCTTATAATACTTTAATCAAAATAAAATTTGCTAACGTTCTTGAAGTTTTGGAAGAAAAATTACCTGTAAAACCTTTTACGGATGAATACAAAAGTATTGAAGAATTCAGAAATAATAAAGTATTTATGTTTTCAGACATTCAAAAATTTATTGCAGTAATTGGTGCTTTATTCTTTTTCGCAGTATTTGTAAGTGAAATATCTCCAATTGTTGTAAGAGTTTTTGAAAAGATTGTAGCGTTATTGGGAGCTGCAAAAGGCGGTATTTAAATACCTATCTATAAGGAATTAAGAGTATGAAAGAAAATAGTGGCGTTGTTGCAAACTGGAACTATGTAACTTTATCAATTTTAGTCTTTGCCGTACTTACGGTTATGGTCTTATACATGCCCGGATTGAGAGAAATTGATACAGAAATTTTAAAATCTATAAGAAGGTTTTTGGGACAGTTTCCGGGTTATATTCCGGTATTTTTCTCTAACTACGGTGGTATAGGCAACTTCTGGTGGCCACAAATTGCAGCAGGTTCAGTTCTTTTATCTCATCATAAATATCTAAAAACGTTCTTATTAATATTCTTTACACAAGGCTCTTATATTTTAGTGGATGTAATAAAAAATCTAATTGGACGTGACAGACCGACACTCCATGCCGGATATAGCTTCCCGTCAGGACATACAACTATTACGATGTGTTTTTACGGAATCTTAATTTATTTGGTTCTACACTATGTAAGAAATAACTTCTGGAGAAATTTTCTTGCAATATTCTTTGGTTTTATGATTTTTATGGTCGCTTTATCAAGATTGTGGCTTGGAGTTCATTTCCTTACAGATATAATCGGTGGTCTATTCTTAGGCTTCTTGTTTGTTAATTTATATATCATACTGGACAAATTTTTTAGCGCAAGATAATCCTATGAACAGATTTTAACTCCTGAGCTTGTGCCTATTCTGGTTGCACCGGCTTCTATCATAGCAAGCGCGGATTCTTTATCTCTTACTCCGCCAGAAGCTTTTACGCCCAAACCGGCATCTTTAACCGTTTCATACATTAGTTTAACATCATCCGCTTTTGCTCCGACACCGTTTTTTACAAATCCTGTTGATGTTTTTACAAAATCCGCTCCGCCTTTAATACAAAGTTCTGAAGCAGTCTTAATTTCTTCTTTTGAAAGCAAATCTGTTTCAAGAATAACTTTAAGAGCTTTTCCCTGACAAGCTGATTTAATTTTTGAAATTTCTTCTACTATGAAATCATATTCTTCATCTTTTAGCTTACCTGAATTCAAAACCATATCAATTTCATCAGCGCCATTTTTAACCGCGTCAATTGTTTCCAAGACCTTAGATTCAGTTGTCGTTTGTCCCAAAGGAAACCCGACAACAGTCACAACCTTAACATTCGATCCTTTTAAATAATCAGAAGCTAATTTTACATTCACAGGATTCACGCAAACACCTAAAAATTTATATTCCTTTGCTTCTTCCAAAAGCTTTATAACCTCAGCTTTAGTCGCGTCCTGTTTCAAAAGCGTATGTTCAATATATTTATTTAATTCCATATTCCACCCCTATAATTTACTAACTTGTGGTCTTACCAACTAGTCTAATTCTTTTACCCTTACATTTACCCCTATATTTGCCCCTTAAAAAAAATAAATGCGAAAGTTCCCATTATAAGACAATAATATCCGAATACTGCTAATGAGAACTTAGACAAAAATTTCATAAAATATTTAATACATAAATAACCTACAATTCCGGAAACGATTGTTCCGACAATTATTGCAGCCCAGTTATAAGTAGCAATAGCTTTTAAATCAATTTCCAATAAAGGATAAAACATTGAAGCTCCCATTATTATAGGAATTGATAACAGAAATGAATATCTTGCTGCCGTTGTTCTGTCACTTCCTGCCATAAGCCCTGTTGCAATAGTTAATCCTGAACGAGAAAAGCCCGGAAGTGCAGCCAAACCTTGAGCAATAGCTATTAAAATAGAGTTCTTTAAAGTAATGGGCTTTTTGTCTAAACATTTTTTTGCCAAAAATTCACTAAATAACAAAATAAGCCCTGTTAAAATCAACAGTAAGCCTACTAATTCAGGTCTAAATACAAGTTTTTCCGCTAACTCGCTTAACGGATAGGCTACCATAACCGAAATCACGGTACCAATAATAATAAATAACCCTGTTTTAAAATCCTCAGAGCTGTAATCTTTAGTTTTTAGTCCTTCATTCAAGGCTTTAATAATTGCCCAAATTTCTTTTCTGAAAAAGATTAATACTGCAACTAAAGTACCTAAATGTAACATTATATCAAGAAAAATTTCTTGACCTGAATGCGAGATTTCGATATTTTTGAACACTTTATAAAAATTAGATGTAAAAACAAGATGGGCAGAGCTTGATATCGGCAAAAACTCACTCAAACCTTGAACTATACCCATCAGTATTGCTTGTATTAAATGCATTTTTACCCCTATTCAGCCTCATAATAAGAAGCGCAACTTGTAGGAGTTTCCCAAACCGAAATTTTACTTACCAACGAAATTCTTTCTTTTAATTGATTATAAATAAACATTGAAATCATTTCGCTACTTGGACTTTCACCTTCAAAATACGGCAACTCGTTAATATCTTTGTGATCTAACAAATCTAAAACCGCCTTCAGCTCACGTTTTAAAACTTTATAATCTACTAAAATATTACTTTTATCTAAAGTCTCACCCTTTACATACGCTTCAACAAGCCAGTTATGACCGTGTTGATTTTCACATTCACCTTCATAATTCAACAAATGATGAGCCGCTGCAAAGTACATTTGAGCTTTCAATTCAAACATTTTTCCTTCCTCTCCCGTAGCCTGCTTCTAATTTAACCTCTGCAAATCTCAGCAAGCTTATTCATTATCTTGTCTGTAATGACTTTAATGTATTCCTTATCTACCATACCATTAATAATGCAATCTGCAATCTGGTAATTCGGCCTAATATATTGTTGCGCCGTTTCGTTTACATTTTTGAACTGCATATCAGCTGCTTCACCTGTTTTACCGCGAGATACAGCTCTTTTATACCAACGCTCTTTAATAACTTCCAAAGGAGTAAACACATAGACTTTTACATCCATAATATCTCTTACTTCTTCGTTTAAGACATACAAACCTTCCGTCAAAATAATTTTTGCAGGTTTTTTCTCTTCACCGTTAGGGTCTGACACACAAGTTACAAAATCATATTTAGGAGAAACAATTGTTTTCAAATTTTTAAGAGCCAACAAGTGCTCTTTCATAAGTTGAAGATTAATAACATCAGGGGTATCAAAACTAAATCCCGTTTTAAATAAAGCATCGTAACTTCCTGCTTCTTGCAACTCTTTTGATGTGTCTTTATAATAATCATCTTGACGAATTACGGTATAAATTCCTTCTTTTTTATCTCTTACAACTGCATGAATAGTATTATCTACAAAAACTGTTTTTCCTGACGCACTTTCGCCTGTAATACCGATAAGAAAAGTTTTTTTCTTTTCTTGAACAACCTTACGAGCAATATTCATAATAAAATCGTCTGCAACTCTCAAAAACAAAGGTTGTTCTTGTTGTTTATCTTCTTCTAAAATTTCTTTTAGAGAGTCAACAATCGTAGTAATAAGCTCCATATCAAGTCTGCTTGAATAAAAATTGTAGTTGGTAAGTTCAAAAGTTTCCATTATCATATAATCCTTAATTCGTCATGAATATTGTATAGTAAATCACAAAAAAATGCTCGCTTTTAATAACAGTTTGTAACAAAAAATTTACTATTAGAGCCTGCGGAAAAAGTCTGTGCTAGAAGGCAAAAAAAAATATTTTCTAAG
>CAYSIO010000105.1:0-5554 GCA_964431115.1 uncultured Vampirovibrio sp. | reverse complement strand
CAACTTAACATACCCTGCTAACACTGTTGAGCTTATATATGGAGAAACGGAATCAAGTGTAGATACCGCCAAGCTTGAAGGTGCCGTAAACGCTAATAATAACGCCGCTGACAAAACTCTCTTTATATTACTGTAACTCATTATTTTACACCTCCGAATTTATTGTTTAAATTAGAAACATCATTGTGATTCAATGACCCTTCAGTTAAAATCTCACCGATTCCGGCTTTATATGTATTTTCACCCAACTTAACAGTTACACTGTCTTGAGCTATATACAAAACTTTATAATTATTTACTACATCACCTTTTTTGACAAGATAATCATTACCCTCAATGTTCAAAATCGCTGACGGACTGTATTTATCATACAAAATACCTGACACAATTGTGTCCATAACTCTTGCAGCGTCCGAATTTTCGTTAACCATTTCCGGCGGTTCAACAAGGGTATATGCAGGAACATCAGACATTGCTTCAGTCTTCCCTAAATCCCTATAAGGCAAGAAAGGATTCGCTTTTACCGTTCCTGAAGGAATTGTAATCGTACTTTTCTTAACAGCCGTCGCAGCAACAGGCATTGATGACAACTGAATTGCACCTTCTTCGCCCAGCGAAATAGTACTCATACTTCTATGAGTGAACATAAGGGCAAACACTGATAACCCAGCAAAAAATGCCAAAGCAACAAATACTTTTCTGTATTTGCTGAATTTGCAAAGCTTCTCTCTTGGAGTTAAATCCTCTTCCATAAGAGCCTCTAACTCAATACTCTCTTTTTTCTTCATATAATTGCGCATTTTCATCTTATACTTCTAACTACTTAAGTTATACTCTTCTGATTAAACAATACAACAGCTTTATCGTTTTTGAATCGTATGTTTAAACTATTTCCATATACTTTCTCTTCATTTTTTATAACATACTTGAAAATTTATATAGAAACCTAACATTATCATACAATATTTTTTACTTTATGGCAATAATTAAATTTCAATTAATCAATATAAGGAATATATGCATACGCATTAAAATCAATACAGCCAAAAATTATTTTGACAAAATTCTCGTTAAAAGGCACTATTCGTGCAAAATCCAGCATTTCTTCTCCAAAATCGTCTTCTGTCTCATTTACTTCAAGTTTCCCTTTAAAAAATTGAGATTGATAGAAATTAATATATATTTTTTTAGTATCCTCATCACGCTCGGCAATTACCTTATAAAACCCTTTTTCCAAAGGTTTTCCGTCAATAATAATTTGCACGGGAAGATTAACCAATATACCTTCTTCTTTATCCTTAAAGCCTGTAACTTCATTTATTTCATTGTCAGGATTCAGCTCATTATGCAAAGTCGTTCCGCTACCAAAGAGTTTTTTAAACTTCTTTTTTTTCTGTTTTTCCTCTTTTTGTTTTCCTTTTTCTTCAAGTTTCTCCATTACTTTTTCAAACTCCTGATTCGTAATGGATTTTTGACCGTCCCACATTCTGTCAACTGCAGAAAAATCATCCCAACTATCCGCACTTGCATTAAGAACGGAAAAAGCAATATATACAATGAATAACGGCACTAAGCGTCTAAACATATAATAAGTTTAACTATGTTTTTAAAAAAGTAAACCCTCTTTTTTGCGGATATTTTGATTTTTTATATAAACATATGTTATAATGAATATATAAATAAGAAAGTAGGAAGCTCTATTAATGGTAAACGCTAATATCATACTTATAGCTGCGGCTTTTGTTATTGCCCTTGCTGCTATATATATACTATACGCCATAATAATGTTTCAAGGAAACAGAAACTCAAAAGGTAATGAATTACAGCTAACAACTAAAAACATCCTCGACCAGATAGAGGTACTTTTTGAGAAAAATGAATTTGCCTTAGTAGAATTATTAGCTACAAAGTATTTGGACAGAGTACCATCTCACCAAGAAGTTCGACAATATCTGGCTCATGCTTATTATAAAGACAAAAAATATAATAACTCTATTAAGCAGTGTCTTATTATTCTAAAAAAAGACCCTAATAACATAAATACAAGAAAGCTGTTAGGCGATTGTTATATAAAAAAAGAGCTTTTAAGCAAGGCTATCAAAGAATACGAAGCAATTTTTGAATATCGTAACAAGGATAAAGATGTTGTAAGAACTTTAGCTGAATTGTACAGAGATACTGAGCAAACATTCTCTTCAATTTCTGTATATAATATTCTTTCAGACTTAATGGACAAAAATGATGACATTGCAGAAATCCAGTCAATTCTCGCAGAATTAAACGAAGAAGTGCACGATTACCCTGCTGCATTTGAAGCCTACAAAACGAGATTGGGAATCTATCCTACCGATGTCACTACAAACCAAAAATTAGTTGAACTATATATTAAGTTAAAAAATCACACTAAAGCAATTGAGACACTATTATACATGCTCACGTTTGTTACAGAGCCGAAAATGCTTCTTTGGGTTTATGACACACTTATTTCTTTATATGTAGAAACCGAAGAATACGAAAAAGCTCTTGAATACTCAAACAAATTGCTTGATGTACAAGGCTCTGACAAATTCAAAATCAGAAACGATATAGCTCTTTTCAATATACAACTAAATAATTATGAAATTGGCATCAATATTTTAGAAGAGCTTGTAATGATGTCACAAAACGGATATGACGTAACAGTACAACTGTGCAATTCTTATATTAATCAAAAAGAGTATCAAAAAGCTAAAGAAAAGTATCTTGCACTTTTAGATAAAGCTACGCAAAAAGAAGCTAAAAATGTAAGACACCTCATTTGTGAAATGTACATCTCTTGGGCTATAGATTGTGCTGAAACAGAAAATTTTGAAGAATCATTTAAACATTTAGAAGAAGCTGCAGAATATAACACTATAAACTCAGAAATATATTACTACAAAGCTGAAAACCATATTTCACAGAAAAATTATACTTCTGCCGTAGATTTAATACACAAAGCTCTTGAATTTGATAAAGATAAAAATTATCACACAAAATACTACATAAAATTAGCAGAAGCACATCATTCTTTAGGCAACTTCTTTGAGGAAAAGAAAGCTCTATCCGATTTATTGAAAATTGATGATAAAAACCCTATGGGATTATATCGTTCAGGGCTTATGTATGTTGCACAACACGATACTAAAAATGCTGAAGAATACTTCAAAAAAGCACTTCAATACGATCCTAACCTAATTAAAGCAAAATATAATCTTGCTTTGATTTATGAGAGCAACAACAGAGACAAAGCAAAAGAATTATATATTGAAGTTCTGGAACAAGATCCCGGCTTTGAAGAAGCAAAAAATGCTCTTGCAGATTTAGCAACTTCAGAGTATTAAACATCTTCCGGAATAAAAATTACTGTATCAGAAAGACGATTTCTAACATCTGCAATATCAGAAAATCTGGGAATAATAGTCTGATATTCTCTTACTATAGAAATGATATCATCAACCGACATTTTAATAATTCTTCTGCCACCGTTTTGGGATTCTATAATTCTAGCCATTTTACACCTCACAAAAGTATTAACGGCAAAACGCAGTTAAAACTTTAGAAATTTCAACTGCGTTAATTAGAAAATTTTCTTCAGATTTCAATTAAAAAACAACTGCGCCTTGTTCTTCAACTTTCATTGTCCTTATTTCACAACTTATATTTTGAGCTTCCCATATATCTTTCACAACAGATTTAACTTTATCTAAATCATATTTATGCGAAATTACCAAAAGAGAAGGACCGGCACCGGAAAGAACACAGCCTAAAACTCCGTCTTCATGTTTAAAAGCTTCCATAATTTCTTTCATACCAGGAACAAGCTTTTCTCTATAAGGCTGATGTAATCTGTCTTTCAAAGCCACTTTCATCAATCTCGGATTGTTTGTTTCAATTGCTTTAATCAACATCGCTAAGTGTTTTGCATTAAAAATAGCATCCTGCATAGGAACTTCCTTAGGCAAAATTGAACGAGCAATTTCTGTTGAAAGCTGAAAATCAGGGATACAAACACTTATATCCCATTCTTCCGGCCAGTCTAGCTTACAATAAGAAAGAGTTCCGTCTTCTTCTTGCGTCGCAAGAACAACACCGCCCAATATTGCAGGGGCAACGTTATCAGGGTGACCTTCAACTTCTGTAGCAATAGCCAATAAAGCCGTCTCGTCAGCAGGATTACCTAATAATTTATTCGCTGCAAGCAGACCGCCTACAACAATTGATGAAGAGCTTCCTAAGCCTCTTGTAATAGGGATTCCTGTCTGAATATTTATTTTGAGCTCAGATGGTTCTTGACCTATAGAATTATAAAGCATCTCTACCGCTTTGTATACAAGATTGTTTTCATCTTTTGGTATATCATCAAAAACCATTTCATTAATAGTTTCTTCATCAGATATTACATTTATTTCAATTCCTGTACCGGGAAGAACTGTCTCTTCTATTGTAATTGTATTATATATAGGCAATGCCATTCCTAAACAATCAAAACCCGGACCTATATTTGCCGAGCTGGCGGGTACTTTTACGCTAACTTTCATTCCATATTCTCCATGTGAGTATATTGGTGATTATACAATAAAGAAGACAAAAAAGTAATCAAAAAGCTTTTTTTATTATTAAGTTTGTAAATCTTTTTATAGAACAGTCCGATTAAAAAGCAAACTTTTCGTTGTATAATTAAGCTATGAAATATCCGGAATTAGAACGTTTAATAGAAATAGTTGCAACATTGAGGGGTGAGAATGGCTGTCAGTGGGATCGAGAACAAACTCATCAATCACTGCGCCCAAACATGCTCGAGGAAGCTTATGAAGCCGTTGATGCAATAGACGACAACGATGTGGCAAACCTGAGAGAAGAACTTGGAGATGTGCTATTACAAGTCGTTTTACATGCTCAAATTGCAAAAGATAATGACGAATTCGACATTGAAGATGTTGCAAAAGATTTGGGAAACAAACTTATTCATAGGCATCCACACGTCTTCGGGAACGCGGAAGTTCATAATACACAAGAGATTTTAGAAGCTTGGGACAGGCTAAAAAAAGAAGAAAAAACCAATAGAAAATCTGTTCTTGACGGAATCTCCAAATCACAATCCGCTTTAATGTCCGCTCAAAAGATAAGCAAAAAAGTTGTTAAAGTCGGTTTTGAATGGGATTCTGTTGAAAGCCTAAAAAAATGTATTCAATCTGAATATAGAGAATTTGAAGAAGCTGTTGAGTCAGGTGATTTCGACAAAATGGAAGATGAAATGGGAGATATCTTCTTTGCAACAGTCAATCTTGCCCGTTGGCACAAAATTGATGCTGAGCAAGCTTTATTGAGAGCAAATAAGAAATTTACTAGACGCTTTAAGAAAATGGAAGAGTTAGCAGAAAAATCTTTAGAAGATTATTCTTACGAAGAATTTGATGCTCTTTGGAAAAGAGCTAAAAAGCTAACTGAGAGTTAGTTTTTAACATTTTATGTATTTTATTAAGAGTAATCGGTATTACCCTCTCCGACGGGGAGGGTAGAGACTCTTAACGAA
>CAYSIO010000104.1:0-5583 GCA_964431115.1 uncultured Vampirovibrio sp. | reverse complement strand
AAGAAGGTGAAGATGTAAAAAAAGAAATAGGAAAAGCTATTTTAGGTGTAACAACAACTCTTGCAGGCATAGCTTATTTGGGGGCAATCGGTTATAAACATTTTTCGACTTGTGGTTCTCTTGTTGGTATGAGCTTGGGAACATTTTTAGGAGAAAAACTTCCGGAATTACTTTTTGAGCATAGCTCTAAAACCCTCTAAAACATGTTCTATAAAGTCGTCAGTTTTGCCAATTAGTTTTTTTATAGCTTCTACAGTGTCAATTCCGTCTTGTGGGTGAATATCTCCCCAATCTACATCATAGCGTAATTTTCTAAAGATTTCGCTAGAGACGCCTATTTTTTTCTCTATATTTTTCTCAGCCATTTGCAAATACTTTTGATTAACAGCTTGGAAATTTGTTTGATTATTTTTATTGATTGGTAAAATTTGCATTTTTATATCCCTTTTTGTAAATATTATATCATATAATAAAGAATGCTAAGACCTACTAACGTTTTTTCATATCTTTTTTACGTTATAATTGATATATGAAATATAAATGGTTAAACAAAGGGATAAATAATAACAAGCTAATCCTATTCTTCAATGGTTGGGGAATGGATGAGAATGTTGTAAAACACCTTGATTGTGAAGATTATGATGTATTGATGTTTTATGATTATAACACGTTGGATACGGATTTTGATTTTAATTCATTAAATATTTACTCCGAAAAAAATCTTATAGCTTGGTCTATGGGAGTGATGGTTGCTAGTTTCTTGGCCACCCTCATCCGCCCTTTGGGCACCTTCTCCCATCAAGGGAGAAGGATATGTATCAATGGAACGCTTAAGCCGATTGATGAAAAATTTGGAATTCATCCTAAAATTTATGATTTAACTATAAAAGGGTTTAACGAAAAAGGCAGAGAAAGATTTATAAAATCAATGTTTGATGTTCAATGTGAATTGACCCCTCACCCTAACCCTCTCCCTGAGGAGAGGGAAATAAACAATCAACTCTCTGAATTGATTGCTCTTAAAAATTACACTGCGGATGACAGTTTGAAATACAATAGAATTCTGATAAGTGACAACGACAAAATTATCCCTACCAAGTCACAAGTTGCATTTTGGGGAATAGAACCAAATTTAAAGGGCGGTCATTGTCCATTCTTTCAATTCAGTAAATGGAGTGAATTATTATGATTAACAAAGAATTAATTCACGACCGTTTTGCAAAAAACCTAAAAAATTATGATGAAAATGCAAAAATTCAAAAACGAATGGCAGAAAGATTAATGACATTTGTAAAAAAACATTCACCTGAAAAAATCTTAGAAATAGGTTGCGGTACAGGATTTTTGACTAAATTAATATCAGAAAACCTAGAGTATGAAACATTTGTTGCATTAGATATTGTAGAAGAATGCAAAGACTTTATAAAAAATATCGACACAAAAATAATATTTACTCCGGCGGATGTTGAAGAATATTTAAAAGAGAATCTTGAGAGATATGATTTAATAATTTCTAATGCGTCTTTGCAGTGGGTAGAGGATTTTGAGGGTATTGTAAATACTCTGAAAAACAGGTTAAACAACGAAGGCGAGCTTATTTTCTCTACTTTTGGTAATGAAAATTTTAGAGAAATTTTTCACGTATTAGGTACAACATTAAAATACTATTCTTATAATGAATTAGTAACTATGTTTCCGAATTCAATAATTGAGCCCGAAATCCATATAATGGCATTTGATTCTCCAAAAGAAGTTTTAAGACACTTACAACTAACCGGAGTAAATGGTGTTGAGTCAAAAGCTTGGACAAAAAAAGATTTAATAAAATTTGAAAACGGATATAAAAACCTTTGTAATCATAGACCGACTTTAACTTATAATCCTGTTTATATAAAGATTACGAAATAAATTACACCCAACTGGGTAATATCTAAGACAAATCCATAGGAGTACTATTAAGTTAACCTATGAGATAGAAATGGAAAATTTAGAAGAACATTGTAAAAAAATAGAGCTGAATTCTTTGGATTTGAAGACAATATTTAAATTCTGTCCGGATGGAATTGTTTTTAAAAATAGTGAATTATGCTATACAGACGCAAATGATAGCTATACAAGGACTTTTGCATCTCAAGATTTCAAATCCTTTATCGGAAAAAGAGAAAATCCATATATTTCTGATAACATAATGAAACTTATACATGATGCCGATAATGAAGTTATGAAAAGTCGTAGTCCGATAAATTATGTAATAACACTTGAAGATGAGACTTTATTGAATGTTACAAGTTTTCCGGTGCTATATAATAACATTTTTTTAGGCTTAATTTCCATAATTAAAGATATTACTCAAGAAGAAGCTATAAAAGAAGATTTTGTTAATAAGCATTTTGAATACATAAACACGGAACGAAATCTACAAAAACAAAGAGAAACATTCGTTGCTTCAATTGGACATGATTTAAAAAATCCGACTATTGCGCAAATTCGAGGTTTAGAGCTTTTTCTAAAAGGAGATTTCGGAAGTTTAAACGAAGAACAAAGAGAAATTCTTGAAATGATTTTAGATTCTTGTCGTTATATGAACGGGATGCTTTCTTCTCTTTTAGCAACTTATCGTAATCAAGGCGGAGTTATTAAACTCAATTTTGAAGAGTTTTCTTTTACAGATTTAGTCAATGAATGTGTCTCTGAAATGGTATATGTTGCAAAAGATAAAGGGGTGAATATTATTATCAATAATAAGCTTAGATATAATATGGTACAAGCTGATAGAGTGCAAATAAAAAGAGTTATAATGAATCTGCTTTCAAATGGTATTAAATATGCGTTTAAGAATACTGATTTAATCATTAATACTACCAGCAAAAATGGTAATATCGGTTTTGAATTTGAAAACAATAGTCCTTATATTCCGGAAGAAAAACAAAAAAGTATTTTTGCTCAGTATGTATCTTATGCATCTATACATAAGGAGCTCGGTATTGGTCTTGGGCTTTATGCATCACAAAAAATTATAGACGGACACAAAGGACAAATCTATGTTAATAGTTTTGAAGATGATAAGAATATCTTTGGATTTATTATTCCGATAGTTCAAGAAAAAGGATATATTAAAGAAATCTGTTTCTAAGCTGAAACAGCTTGTTCTTTAATGATTTCCATTAATTTATTAACCATTCGATCTTCATATTGGCGTGCAGTATCACAATCTGTTGCTTCAAAACGAAGTGTGAATACAGGCTCTGTATTACTTTGTCTGATAAGAGCAAAACCACCTTGTTCAAATACAATTCTCATTCCGTCAATAGTAATAATTTCCTTAATTTTTGATCCAAAGAAATCCGGATTTTTAGAAACATAATTATCAAAAGTCTCTAAAGTAATTTTCTTCAAAGAGTTTGGACAAGATAATCTTACTTCGCTGGATGAATACATTTTGTCGAAAGGTTTTAGCATATCAGAAATTTTGAAATCCTTGTTATAACGTTTCTTCTCCGCTAGGATTTCAATAATTCTGCAACCTGCATAAACTGCATCGTCAAATCCATAATATCTATCTTTGAAGAAGGTGTGTCCGCTCATTTCGCCAGCTAGAACAGCTCCTACTTCTTTCATTTTTGATTTGATATAACCATGACCTGTTTTGCACATAACAGAAATTCCGCCCCATTCATCAATTGTATCGTATAGTACTTGAGAACATTTAACTTCTGATACGATGAAAGGCTTTATTCCTTTAGCGTTATATTGTTTAATAATATCTTCAGCATAGATTAGCAATAATTTATCGCCGGTCATTGATCTGCCTTCTGAGTCAACAACGCCGATTCTATCGCTATCTCCGTCGAATGCAATACCTAAATCAGCACCGTTAGCAACAACAGCTTTTTTAATATCAGCAAGAGTTTTTTCATCACTTGGGTTTGGATGGTGGTGAGGGAATCTTCCGTCCGGCATCGAATATAATTCAATAACTTCGCAACCCATTGCTCTGTATAATTTTGGAGCAACAACACCTCCTGTTGCGTTTGCGCTGTCTACAACAATTTTTAAACCTTCGCCGATTCTGCCAAAGTTTTTTGTCATCTCTGCAATATAGTCAGGGATAATATCGTATTCTGTGTAGATTCCGCTAGGTGATGCAGGCATGTTCATAGTGTATACTTCTTCTGTTAAAGCTTTTACTTCTTTGATTTGTTCTTCATTAAGAGAAGATTTATTATAAGTCATTTTCATTCCGTTATATTGGCTAGGGTTATGACTTGCTGTAATAATCATTGCGCCTGTTACAGGTTGATATTTTGTTACTTGTGGAGGAACTCCAACAACTTCTGAGTAATAACCAATTGGAGTCGGAGCAAGACCTAAATCTACAACATTTGCGCCGGTAGAAAGAATACCTTCCACTAAAGATTTTGATAACGCTGGTGAGTGTAAACGTGCGTCACGGCAAACTGTAATCCAAATTTCAGAATTCTCTTTACCGGTTTGTTTTGCTAAATATTTAACAAATCCACGTCCTGTGTAATAGAATAATTCTTCTGTAATATCTTCACCATAAATTCCACGTATATCATTTTTCCCAAATGCTGATAAATTTAACATAAATACTCCCTTTTTCAGTGATTAAGTGACTAAGTGATCAAGTGATCAAGAAGTTTATAGTATAATGATAACATGAAAATGAATCGTAAAAACAGTAATTGGGGGATTTATTTTGTTCTACCGGCCTTAATAGGAACATTTATATTTATAATTATTCCAATATTATTTTCTTTTGCCCTAAGTTTTACTGAATGGGATTTGCTAAATGAAATAAAATTTGTTGGTTGTGAAAATTATAAAGCAGTTTTGACAGAGCCTGTTTTTAGGCAAATTCTAATTAATACTTTAGTTTACGCAATTTCTGTAACTGTTTTTGCTGTAATAATTCCGCTTATTATAGCTGATATTATAAATTCTAAAATTCGTGGCTCTGAATGGTTTAAGTCTATTTATTTTATTCCGTTTATCACTCCTGCAGTTGTAGTTGCAATTGTTTGGTCTTGGATTTTTGATCCGAATATCGGAACGGTAAATGTCTTATTTAAAAGTAATTTAGAATGGCTTTTTGATACACGACTTGCGATGCCTGTCTTGATTTTTGTTTCGGTATGGAAACTTATCGGATATAATGTTGTTTTATTTTTAACAGGGTTTGCAACTATTCCTACGAATGTTTACGAAGCTGCAAAAATTGATGGCGCAGGGTGGGGTAAATGTTTTTGGAATATTACTTTACCATTATTAAAGCCGACAACTTATTTTGTAACAATAGTTACTGCTATATCGTCATTCCAAGTATTTGATTTAATTTATGTTATGACTGCAGGTGGTCCAAAAGACAGTACAAATGTTATTGTTTATTCTATTTATAAATACGCATTTGAATACTTTGATATTGGTAAAGCCTGTGCGCTGGCATATATTTTATTTGTGGTGATATTTATATTAGCTATGCTACAAAGATTAGTTAAAAAACATTCTACATAATATTTATTATCACCCCTATCTCTCCGTTGGAGAGATAAGAATTTCTTA
>CAYSIO010000103.1:0-5600 GCA_964431115.1 uncultured Vampirovibrio sp. | reverse complement strand
AGCTTCACCTGCAACAGCTTTTGCCATCAATGTTTTACCTGTACCAGGTGAGCCAACTAAAAGAACACCTTTTGGTATTTTTGCCCCAAGTTTTACATATTTATCAGAATGTTTTAAGAAATCTACAATTTCTTCTAACTCTTTTTTCTCCTCATCAATACCTGCAACATCCGCAAAAGTTGTCTTAACTTTGTTATCCATAAGCATTTTTGCTCTGGATTTACCGAATGACATTGCTTGAGCGCCACCTGCTTGAATTGATTTTATTATCAGCATAATAAACCCGAGAACCAACAATATAGTAATTAAAGACGAGCCCATTCCAAGTGCGGAACCGGATTCATTTATTTTTTTTACGTTAATTTCGACATTATTTTTTTCCAGTTGAGGAATAATATCAGTATTTGCAGGAAGAGCAACTTTATACTGAAGTTTAGGAGGTTTTACCTCGCCATATAATGGATTAATTTCTGTTTTCTTAGCTTCAGGCTGTTTAATCGGCAGTGCAATTAAAGTATCTTTTGCCATTTCAACACTCTTAATCTCTTTGTTTTCAAGTTTTTGCATAAAAGCAGTATAAGATATTTCTTCGGTGCTTGATGTCGGACCGGAAAAAAGCATTGAAACAAATGCAAGTACCATAATACCTAAAATTACATACATACCAACGGATTGATTTTTATTCATAACTCTCCCTTTATTAACTGTCAGATAAGTTTATTATACCAGAAAAATACCAGTTTTGAGTATCTGGTAAGGCAGTTAAATATATTAGTAAGTTCCGCAAGTTAATATTTGTTTACAAAAAGAGCAATTTTTCTTACAAAGTTGACTTTATATATATGGAGTATATTAACATAGGATAATTATGAGCGCATTTACACATGGGTTTAATCACGGATTTATGCACGGCATGTTAAATAACATGCTTGGCGTTGGTTGGTGTAATCCTTTTATGTGTTGGAATCCGACTCCGATGTTTTTTACTCCAAGTTATAATTTTGGCGGATTTTATCGTTATCAAACTCCGATGTCTTCTTTTGATACGTCTGTATTTAATATTGGCGCTTTTGCAGGCAATAACTCTTTGTCTTTTGGACAGTTACCTGAATTTGATTATTCTTGGAAAAATTCTTCATATTTAAAAAATAATTCGGATTTATCTTACGGCTGGGGCGATTTATTTGTAAAAAGAAAAAGCTCACAAGTGAATAATGATAAAGATTCCGGCAAATATTCCGATGATGTTACTGA
The DNA here is from genome assembly GCA_964431115.1 of uncultured Vampirovibrio sp. Taxonomy (GTDB): domain Bacteria; phylum Cyanobacteriota; class Vampirovibrionia; order Gastranaerophilales; family Gastranaerophilaceae; genus CAG-196. The sequence goes on along the minus strand of CAYSIO010000103.1, from coordinate 4,346 downwards.
ATTTACAAATGATGCAACCGAGCTTAAAAATAAATGGAGTAAAATTAATCCAAACTTATCCCAAGAGTTTTATGAAAAAGTTGTTCAGATTTCAGATAAGCTGAACTGTAGTGCGAATGATTTAATGGCGCTAATGAACTCAGAAAGCGGGCTCGATTCTACTGCCGAGAATAAAATCGGCGCAGTCGGTTTGATTCAATTTTTACCAAAAACCGCAGAAGGTTTAGGAACAACAACTCAAGAGTTAAAAGCAATGACTCCGGAACAACAATTGGATTTTGTTGAGAAATTTTTAGTTGAAGCGAAGAAAACTGCAGGCTATGCCGGTGATGCAAAAGTCGGACCGGGAACGCTCTATGCGTTTGCGTTTTTACCGAGCTATGCAAAAAACGATATTTTAGCAGAAAAAGATAATGATCCGTATGAATATTATGCACAGAATGCTGGCTTGGATTTAAATAATGATGGAAAAATAACTAAAGCAGACCTTGCCAGACGAGTAAAAGATAAACAAGCATAAAAAAAAGCCATTCACTTGAGAACGGCTACCAGACTTGGGGAGGAGGTATGAAAAACCATTTGGTTTTCCATACTACTCATATCGACTTTTTTTATAAAATCTTGAGCTTATCCAGAAAATTATCCTACTTTTGGTGGAGTAAAAGTTAACAAAAATTAATAATCTGAGGATGCGGAAAAAGTCGAAAAATGACAATTTTTCGAACTTTTTCAAATCCGACCTTAGGTGTGTGAGAGTTAGGCTAGGTGCGGGATAGCACGTAGCCTGACTCGAAACCGTTCCCCAGAGTTTGCGAGAAAAACGACAGTTTTTCCGCAAACTCATATTTACCCCATTTACCCTTACCCTCTCGACATTTAATATCTTTTTGTATATTATTAAACTAACACTACCGAAAATAGACAAAAGGAGAATATAGAAATGCAAGTAATATTGAAAAAAGATGTTCAAAACCTTGGCGAAGCAGGTGAATTGGTAAACGTTAAAGATGGTTACGCAAGAAACTTCTTAATTCCTAAAAACTTTGCTGAAATCGCTACAGAAGGTGCTTTGAAAAACAGAGAACAAAACTTAGCCAGAATTCAAGCTAAACAAGAAAAATTACACCAAGAAGCTTTAGCAAAAGCTGCTGAAATCGAAAAATTAGGTCAAATTGAACTTTCAGCAAAAGCTGGTGAAAGCGGAAAATTATTTGGTACAATCACAACTAAAAAACTTTGTGAAGAACTAAAAGAAAAAGCTAATATTGAAGTTGATAGAAAAACTGTTTCACTTAACGCTCCTATCAACAAAATCGGCGAATTCACTATGTTAATCAAATTAACTTCTAAAGTTAAGACTGAATTAAAGGTTATTGTAACTGCTTCTGAAGTTGTTAAAGAATCAATTGAAGAAGAAGTTGTTGAAGAAACAGTTGAAGCATAGTAAAAAAGATGATATGATAAAACGTGCCGACCAAGTAAGCCGGCACGTTTTTTGTAAAAGATAAAGAGAGAATTAAATATATGAAACTGGCAACTCGCTGTATCCCATTGGGTTCATTGCCTTACGATACTATAGAATCTACGACAAGAATGGCTGCAAAGCTTTTTGATAAGCTCCCGTTCGTGCCGGTATTACCTAAAATTTCAAGTGGAGATACTGTTATAAATCATACTTTGGATGGGATTCCTGGTGTTAAGATTAAAGATGATAAAATCTCGTTGAAGACGACATCAAACTCTTATAAACAAGCATTAGATAAATTAGATAAAGCTTTTAATCATCCGCAAATGGCAAATCTGGAGCAGTTTGCTATTAATGCAACTTTTATTGAAAAGTATTTCCAAATGATAAAAAAATTTAATTCTCCAAATGCGATAATAAATCTTTTAGGACCTTTTACAATATCTCAATTGCTTATGAATGCTGCTGAAGAGCAAATGTTAACAGACAAAAGCTATAGAAAACTTTTTATCCAAGCTGTTTGTGTAAAAGCTTTATGGGCTATTGAGAAAATAAAAGAATTTAATCCGAATACTGTTCCTATTATTTTATTGGAAGAGCCCAAGTTGAGTCAATTGGGGGTTCTTAAACGTGAGAATGAAGAAATAACCTCAGAACTTGTAACGGCTATGTTTACGCGTGTTGTGGAAAAGATTAAAGAAGCCGGAGCTATTGTTGGTGTTCAGTGTCTTGAAAAATGTGATTGGCAAGTTGCTATTAATGCAGGAGTTGATATAATATCTTTTGATGCATATAACAATCCAAACAATTTGTGTATAATTCCGGAACAAATAACAGAATTTATTGAACGTGGCGGAAAAATTAACTGGGGGATTGTACCGGTTATGACTGAATCCGTTGTTAAAGCTTTAAATATTGATCATATTTCAAATCGCTTGTTTTCAACTATGCAAGGTCTTATTCTTGCAGGAGTTCCGGAAAAGCATGTTTATAATTCAGCATTAGTTTCTATTCAAGGGGATGTTGATAAATTACCGATCATTTTTGCAGAAAAAGCAATTATTTTATCAACCCAATTGGCAAAAAGAATCCCTATTAAAACTTAAATCTCAACATTCAGACTTGCATTATTATCAATAAGGATTGTATATCTTATGAAGGCATGCGCCATTAATAGTAAATAAGGGTTCATTTCATTTGTTGCTGAAAGATTTACTTTTGTTTCGTGTACTTCATTTACTTCTTCTGTTTTTGGCTGAACTTCTTCGATATCAATATTTGTGTTCATCGCATGTGAAGAGCTTTCTTCCATAAGGCTTTTTTGTAAAATTTTCTTAGGGAAGTTTTCGGAACACACAATTAAAACATCTACCGAATTTGTTGTAGTAAGAGTGAAGACACCCTTTAGATTCCCAAAATTTTTAGTCTGGATTAATACTGTCAGTTTTGAATCGTTTGAATCGTTTTCACCGTTTTGCGGAGTTATTTCCAAGTCAAACCCAACACCTTCGTTGAGCGGAAGCCAAGGAAGATATAACATCATCAAACTCTTCAAAGACTGTGCGGGATTATTTGACTCAGCCATCGATATACAGGAATTTATTATACTTAAAGTTTCCTGAATTTGTTCGCTACTCACACCTTGTTTAGAAGCGGATGCCATTGCAATAATCAGAGCTGCCACTGCTTGTTTTCCGTTTTGCAGAATAAGTTTTGAAACATCCGGCATGCTTATCATTCCGCTAAACATAAGTGCGACTGCGTCTTGTTGTGCTCTGGCATTTTGAGCTTGAATATTCGCAACGGCATTAGGGTCGATATTTAATGGAATTCCATCATCAAAGAGTGCGGCAAGAGTTTTTTGATTCTTTAGCATTTCCTGATTAATTCCGACCAGACCAAGAGTTCCGCCTAATAGCGGACTATTTGGGTTCTGGACTTGAGCTAAAACTTCACTTAAATTTTGAGGTAAACCCAACAGGTTTTTAATAAATGCTGAACGATCCATTCCTGCAAGCGCATTCATTTGCAGCATTTGTGTAATACCGTTCATTGCTTGCAAATTTTGCATTAATTGATTAGGCTGAGGTTTGGAGTTCGCAACAGAAGAATTAATTTCCGGCGCAAAACTGTTTACTCTTTCTGCTTCAGCGTTTTTAATCTTTCTAAGAAAAAGCTCAGAGTTTTGTAGCCCCAGAATAATTTTACCTATGTTAAAACCGTCCATAGTTAAATTATAACAATTCTATGTTGTAAATCAACAGAAATACATGGCAGTCGTAGGTCGGCTTTACTAAGCCGACAATAACTAAGTTTGCGAAAAAACAATAGTTCGGTTTTACCAAGCCGACTTTATCTATTAATTTACCCCTATCTCTGCAGTTGTAGGTCGGCTTTACTAAACCGACAATAACTAAGTTTGCGAAAAAACAATAGTTCGGATTTACTAAGCCGACAATAACGCTATAAACTTACCTCTACAAATTCATTTGTGATATATTTGTAAGCTCATGGAGCTCAATCTGAAAAGCCTTAGCTAATCTGTCTAAAGTTTCGATTGTTGGAGATGATTCTCCGCGCTCAATTGCACCAATGGAGTTTTTACTCAAATTCGCAAGCTCAGCTAGCTTTTCTTGCGAAATCCCGACTTTTGTTCTTTCAAGTCTTACTTTTAAACCAAATTTTTTACTTATATTATTTTGTATATAACTCATAGCAACCACAATACTAATCTATCGAAAAAAAATTTTCAACAGAGCATACTTGTTCATAAGACGGTTTAGCTTGTTCATTTGATAAAAATTCCTAAAATTTTCATAATCCGTTAAATCCTTCACAAAACTTTGTGATACAAAATCATCTTTTTGTTTTATAATTAAAA
>CAYSIO010000102.1:0-5617 GCA_964431115.1 uncultured Vampirovibrio sp. | reverse complement strand
TAAATATGCAGTAGAACATTATCGCCAAATTGATATGGACAGAGTTAAGGCTCAACAGACCCGACAAATTTTGGATAAACTTGTAGGTTATAAGCTTTCACCTGTTTTATGGAAACAAATGAATAACTACCACCTTTCTGCCGGTCGTGTTCAATCAGTTGCCCTTAGAATGATTTGCGAAAGAGAAGAAGAAATCGAAGCTTTTGTTCCAAAGGAATACTGGTCAATTCACGCACTTATGGACAAAGACGGTAAGACTTTTGAAGCAGAAGTTACAAAACTAAAAGGTAAAAAGTTTGATATAAACAATGAAGAAGAAGCAAATAAAATAAAAGAATTTTTGCTTAATCCTTCAACAGAATTTAAAGTTGAAAAAGTAAATAAAAAAGAAACCAAACGCAAACCTACTGCACCTTTTATCACTTCAACTTTACAACGTGCAGCAAGTACAAAACTTGGCTTTGGTGTTTCTAAGACAATGCAAGTTGCACAAAAACTTTACGAAGGTATTGAAATTGACGGAACACCGGTTGGTTTAATTACATATATGAGAACGGACTCTGTCAGAATTTCAGACGATGCACAAGAAATGGCAAAAGACTTTATTCTAAACAATTATGGCAAAGAGTATTATCCAGTTTCCGCAAATTCTTATGTAAAAGGTAAACAAAATGTTCAGGATGCTCACGAAGCCATAAGACCATCTTATCCTGACAAAACTCCTGAAAGCATAAAACAGTATTTGGCACCTGACCAATACAAACTTTATAAATTGATTTGGGATAAATTTATGTCTTCCCAAATGGCACCTGCTACTATTGCAAATAAATCAATAGAAATTGAAGCGGGTGACTATACATTAAGAGCCGGTACTAGCAAAATCCTTTTTGACGGTTTCTTAAAATTATACAACGATGCAGAGGAAGATGAGCAAGAAGCAGATGCAAAGATTCCGGATTTAGAAGCAGGAGATAAAGTTGCTTGCAAAGAAATTACTCCAAAGCAACACTTTACTCAGCCGCCTCCAAGATACAATGAAGCTTCTTTAGTTAAAGCTCTTGAAGAACATGGAATTGGTCGACCTTCTACATACGCAACAATTATTACGGTTATTCAAACTCGTAAATATGTTGAAAAGAGAGATAAAGCCCTTGTTCCGACAATTCTTGGCAGAACAGTTTGTAAACAGTTGGTTTCTCAGTTCGCTAATATTATGGACTATAAGTTTACTGCCGGCATGGAAGAAAAGCTTGACTTAATAGCAGAACAAAAACTTGTATGGAATGTGGTTCTGGAAGAGTTCTACAAACCGTTTATGGAAGTTGTTAATTCTGTTATGAAAAACGGTCAGAAAGTTGTCATTGAAAGCGATAAACTTTGTCCAAATTGCGGAAGAACAATGCTTGTTAGAACCAGTCGTTTCGGTAATCAGTTTTTAGGTTGTTCCGGCTATCCTGAATGTAAAACAATTATTTCGATAAACCATGCAACCGAACTTGAAGGCGTAAATGACTTCGCAGAAGAATCACAAACAGTTGAAGAAAAATGCGAAAAATGTCAAGGTTCAATGGTCTTAAAAACAGGACCTTATGGCAAATACATTGAATGTACTGAGTGCAAAAACCGTAAGAAGTTTGTGCGTTCTACCGGTGTAAAATGTCCTAAATGCGGTGAAGGAGAAATCATCGAAAAGAAATCAAAAGCCGGTAAGATTTTCTTTGGCTGCAATAAATATCCGGATTGCTCTTATGCTTTATGGGATGAACCAACCGGTAACAAATGTCCGGAATGTGGAGAATTACTTTTAAAGAAAACAACTAAAAACGGAGTTTTTGAGACTTGTTCAAATCGAACCTGTAATTATAGAAAACCTATTGAGACTACAGAAACCACCGTTTCTGAAAATGAATCTTAAATTTAAACACTCGGATAATTGTATAATATAATAAAACCTCTTTTTATATTCATATAAAGGAGGTTTTTATGTTTTATAATGTTTTAAAATTAGAAGATTTAGTTGATAACAAAGAGAGCAAGTTTGACAGAAATATCCTACTGGAAAGAGGTGATTCAAGCTTAAGTGTTGTTGCACTAAAAAAACACGAAGTTTTGGATAATCACTATTCAGTTTGTGATGCTTGTGTGTTCGTATTTGAGGGTGAAGCTGAATTTCATTTCAATGCAGAAAAATTCACTCTTAAAAAAGGAGAATTGATAATGTTTGAAAAAGAAAAAGAGCATAAAGTCTTAGCGTTGAAGGACACAAAGTTTATGCTTATCAAAATATAATCTTTCTCTTAAAATATCAGTAATTTTATACGCAGGTTTTGCTTTGCAGAACCTGCCGTTGTATAGACTTCCGGTTTCTAACACAATTTGTCCCTCAGATTGAGTAGCAATTGTATCTTTAAGATCTTCTATATATTTTAGCCTTATATTTTCTTCATCAAAAACACCTTGTCTTGCATAATTTATCAATCTATTTAGCAGCTTTTGACTATATTTTTCTGTATTAGGTCGTCTTTCGATTTGTTCTGTGAATGGAATACTCGAACGATCTGAATTTTCTCTTGCGGTAGCAACCCCAAAATTAGCCAAGCAATCTTCACCACCATTGAATTTTGGATCAATATGCTCTACCGTACCAAAATATGGCCATAATAAACGATAACCTATTTTTTCAGACGGTTCTTTTGAAAATTTAGTAATATAAGCTGCTACACTATTTTTTGAAGTCGGTAATTTTTCGGCAATTTTTATAAAAATATTTTTTAATTGTTCATCGTCTAACTCGGATAAAATCCTATCTATATCAAAAATGAAAGCCTTTCTGCTAAACGGTACTTTTATTTTCTCGTTGTTTAATCTGGATTTAGAGGCTTCCATTAATTCTTGTAGTTGTTCATTATCTGCGATAATTGAACGATTTACATATGTTTCCATTGCATTAAGAATTTTTCGATGCTTATAGATATTTTTCGCTGTTGTCTTCGGTTCAAAATCTTCGCTCATCTTCAAAACTTTATTTACAATACCCAGAGCGTTTTTATCGTGCAATTTACCTATATCTTGTTTTATTTTATCTAACTTATATCTAAACTCCGTAACACTAAACGGTAAAGCAACAGGTCTTTCATTAATTTTATCATCAGTTTCTTGTAACAGCTGATTCATTCTGTATCTGTATTCTTGAGGTAAACTGTATGCGTGAGCTTTTAAAGTTTTAAAAATAGGTTCTTGAACCTTTAACAAATCTTTCTTATACTGTGGTGCAAGCATTAGAAATATTTCCTTTAAGGTTCTATTCGGATAGATTTCAGCTTGCTCTTTGAGTATGTAATAAACATCTTTTTCAATATAATCAATTTCGTCAGACGAATTCATATTATATTCAAATCTCGACATATGCTTCATTACAGTAGATATTGGTTGATTAAAAGTCTTATTTTTTAACATTTTCTGAACTTTTTTGGGGTCAATTGTCTCCGTTCCTGTGTACATGCAAGGCAGCCCTCGCGAGATCAGCTTTTTCAGCTTTCCTGCATTTGCTATGCCAAAGGAAATATTCATAGGATAATAAAAAGATTTCGATAACTCCATACCTGTCCCTGCAGGGCGCTGAGTCTGGTTTTCTTTTCTCCCCTGATTATAAATTTGACGATAACTTGTTTGATTTATTGCCGAGACTTTCATATCTGATATTGTAATAATAACACGTAAAGAAAATTTTTTGCTATTGTAAAGATTTCCATGAATTTTTTGGCAATTTTCCCTCTAAAGTATTACGATTTAATCGTATTTTTTTATAAACAGGCTCTGCAATAATATTTCCGCAGGAGTCTAAAACTCCGTATTTACCGTCTTTTTTGATAATAATATATTCTCCGAGTTTTTTAACATTATCATATTCTGTTTGTAAAATTATTTGTCCGTTTTTGTTTACAATTCCAAATTTATCATATTTTTTTATTACAAAAACATCATAAATTGACTTAATTTTGTCATGCTCATTTTTAATTAATGTATTATTTGAACTATCTGTCATGCCATAATAACCGTTTAATTTTGTTATAAATAAATTTTTCCCAACTTGTTCAAACTTTTTATACTTTATAGGAGTTATAACTTTTTCTTTTAAATCAATTATTCCGTATTTTTTATCGAGCTTCACTAATAAACGATTCGGCGCAACTTCATTCATCATTTTATAATTTTTAACAGTTAAATAACTGCCGTTTTCATCAAGAATTTGGTATTTTTTGTTTTTATAAAATGTAAAATAATGCTTTCCTTTGTAGACAATATGTTTTACATTTGAACAACCGGAATCAAGTATTGACCCGTCTGCGTTAAAGATAGTGCTTGTTCTATAGTATCTTCTGGTACCGTTAGAGTAATAATAGACAGTCGTCTCTTCAAGCATGGAATGTCTATCACAGTTCTGGAAAGTGTATTCTTCTTGGTGATAATCTTTGCCAACCAAATAAGAATGACTACAGTGATGAGCAGAAGCAAAATTATTCCCACTTAGAATAAATCCTATTAAAAAACAAATAGCAAACTTTTTCATACGCACAACCTCACAACTCTACTATTATAACGAATTATTTTATAAAAGGTTCATTTTTTTATTATAATTATATAAAGAGGTAAAAATGATAGATAAAACTAACGAAATAGCATCAAGACATCTCGGGAAAAAAAGTGTAGGAAGTGAAACTTATGACCCTTCACTTTTGGTAGTTGTTCCCAGAATCGAAAATAGAAAACAATATAATATTAAAAATGAAGAATTGCCGTTTGAAGGCTTTGATGTATGGCATGCGTATGAGTTTTCATCTCTTACAGAAAACGGAATACCTTATACAAGAGTTTTAAAACTAAAATACAACTGTAATAATGAATATTTAATTGAATCTAAGTCATTAAAGCTTTATTTGAACTCTTTCAATATGTCAAGATTTGGAAAAAATATTCAAGAAGCTTTAGAGATAACAAAATCATTGATAAAAAAAGATTTAAGTGAGAATCTTGTAACAGAAGTTGAGCTGGAATTTTTAGAAAACGATTCAAAACGAATAGAAATCTTTACGGAATTTGAAAATATTATGAAGTTTGTTGATGATTCAAAACTTGAAGTTACAAGCTTCAAAGAAACTCCTGAAATATTGAAAACTCAAGAGGTTGGAATCGAAAAGAGCTATTATTTAAACTTTGATTCTTTGCGCTCAAATTGCAGAGTTACACATCAGCCGGATTTTGGAGAAGCTTTTATTTACTACAAATCCACAAAGCATATTGACGAACAATCTTTGGTTCAGTATTTAAGTTCTTTTAGATCTGAATACCATTTTCATGAAGAATGCTGTGAAATGATTTTCAAACGCTTGCAAGACATTTTGGATAAAGATGATGAACTTTTTGTCGGCTGTCTTTATACAAGACGTGGCGGAATCGACATTTGCCCTATGAGATGGAATAAAAATACTTCAATAAAAGATTTGGAAAATCTTCTAAATTTAAATATTTTCGCTCGTAGCGGTATCAAGCAATAGCTTATATAAAAGTGGGTAGGGGACGTCGTTTGACGCACTTTTTTAAATTATAATTTACCCTT
>CAYSIO010000101.1:0-5659 GCA_964431115.1 uncultured Vampirovibrio sp. | reverse complement strand
AAACTCCTCTTAAATTACTTATTTAATAATCAAAATTATAATCTAAAAGGAAGATTGCAACAAGATTAAATTGTGATATTTCTATATATACTACACAGTTCTTTTACATGTTCATTCATGGTAGTAAGCCCTTTATGATTTTCCCAGTATTCTTTTAATATTTTAGGATTATCCAAAATATATTTAAGTTTTCTTGTGAAATCCTCTTGTGAACCACCTTTGAATTTAAAAATTTCACATGAACAAAGCTCTGAAGCACCGCCAAAATCGCTACAGAGAATCGGAACACCACATGCTACCATTTCTATTGCAACTTGTGGTAAATTATCTTCCCATAGAACTGGTACTATCCCTAAATTAACTTTTGACATTATTTTGTATAAATCTTTATGTGTATAACCATTATAAATAATTACTTCATTAAAACTTGTCAAATCTTTTATATCTTCTTTTTTTATATCTTTAACTGCCAGTACAATATTAATTTTAGAAGCGACTGAAACATCTATATTTCTTAGAGTTTCAAGTAAAAAATAAAAACCCTTATCAATTCTTTTATATCCTAAATAGGCTATAGTAAAAGGTTTTGTTTGTTGTGTGATAGAATATTTAAGTTGATTATCTGCAAATTTTGTACCTATATATGATGTTATAATTTTGTTAGAATCAACTCCGTTATTTATCATGATATTTTTTACTCTATCAGATACAGCAAGAATTACATCACAATATTTGTTAAGATATTCTATATTTTTTTCTCGATATTTTTTATATAAATCTGCATTCATTGTTTTTGATGAGCCCATAAATGAAAAACTTTTATATTTTAAAAATTTAGATAAAGATTTTAGTATAAAAAATTTTAAACTTTCATTCTTGTATCTTTCACGTAGATAGTTTTTACAAGCTCTGTAGTATATATTTGAAGAAGGAAGTTTATCAATGCATGTTAAACAATTTTCCCCATTCAAATAATTTTCACATATACATTGTTTTCTATTATCAAAATATTGGACTAAGGGGCAAATTGTTTGATAATTATGAATAGATAATACAAATTTTATAGTCGGATATTTTTCTTTAAGTTCTAAAACGTTTACGGAAATGCCTTCAATGTTATTAAAATGTATAACATCAAAAGGACCTTTTTCTGTGATAAATCTATCTAGTATTTCGTAACATTTTTTATCATTTAAATATCTCTCAGGATTCATAAAAGAAGCGTAGGTTGGGGCTATAACAGTTGAATTTATTACTTCAAAAGAATGACAATTTGTTCCGAAAATATTTGTAGTTTTTTGAACATAAGTCTCATCTTTAAAAGGATTGTATTTCCAACCTGAACTTAAAAAATAAACTTCATTCTCGGTATTCTTTATCAAATATTCAATTAAATTTCGTTGATAAATATTTACACCGCCACCGATATTTTTTTTATTATCAAACTGAACCCAGTTATAAAAAAGTATACGCACAAATGCCTCCCAGTTTTTCTTGGTTTAAAGCGTAAAAATATTAAAAATTTTACCTTTAACGTTATATATATTACCAAGAGGGTAAAAAATAGTCAAATATTTACCTAATTTACCATTTGAATAATAGGTTTAATCTGTATGATTGTCTTGAGGATAGATATGCAAAATATAAAAATACTTTTTGGAAAAAAAATAAAAGAATACCGTAAAAAATTAAATCTTACACAAGCAGGTCTTGCAGAATTAGTTAACGTTGATGACAAACACATCAGTTGTATTGAAAGTGGAAAAAACTTTCCTTCTGCAGATTTAATTGAAAGATTTTCTAAAGCATTAAATGTTGAGCCAAAAGATTTATTTGAATTTTATTATCTGCAAGATAACAACAACTTAAAAGAAGATATAATAAACATGCTTAATGAATTAGACAGAGAATCACTGTCATTAGCTTATAAGTATATTAGAACTTTTTTATTAAAATAATATTTTCGAAAAGACTTTATTTATTGCGAGTCCTAAATCAGTGAAACCTACGATTTAGGTTCAGAGTTTATGGAAATTTCTCCTTTAAAAATAACACGGATTTAGTATATTCTTTTCTGCATCCTCCTATTTTAACAAACTTAACAAAAAACGCAATTTTTCTTTTACTTTTTACTTTATATATACATAGCAGAAGGTTATCATGAAAATATTTGAAAATAATATCGGATTATCAAAACAAAATAGTAATATTTCCACAAGTTTTAGGTCGACAAAATTAGTTCAACAAACCTCAAAAACCATAAGTCAAAACAGCCTAAAACTAGCAAGTGCTGTTGCAACAGCCATTGGTCTGGCAAGTTTGGCAAAGTACTCCTCAGTAAAAACCCCTCTTGTCAGCACAATACCTGACGGAGCAAGTCTGAGCCGAGATGTAATTTATAAACTTTTTGAAGAATGCTACGATACTGATTTTTCCTGTAAACCGGATGTGTTAAACGAAACATTAAAAAAAGTCTCTACCGCACAAGGTCGAGATAAGTCTTCACGGGTAATCATTGATACTATTAAGACTTTTGGGAATTTAGATGATATCGCACAAAAATATCCGGAATTTACCGAATTTTTTACACGAGCTGTTACGCACGGTGCATTTGAAACTCCAGAAATGCAAAGATTTATTAAAAACGGACTAAAAAATAATTACCTTCAACCGGTATATCTGGATCATTATGAAAGTTTTCTGAATGAAGGTTATATTCTTGATGAAGAAAACAGCTTTGAAGAACTGTATGATAAATCCTCATGTTTGACTGATATAAAAAACTCCCGGTCAGAGGATAATTTTAATACTTATTCATATGCAACTCGTAACAAGATTCTTTCAAGCCTTTTGGATTTTTCAATAGCTAATCCTGCATCAGAAGAAATCTTTATAGATTTCTTGGAATTTTTACCGGAAGAAAAAGCTGTATATTTTTGTGATAACCCGCAAGAACTAAAAGATCTTTCAGATAAAGTTGTTGACTTTATCTTAAACAGTTCTCTCTCTTTAATATTAAATACAAAAATTGACGACATAAGCGAACAAACTGTGGGTAAATTGTCTCTTATGAAAGAGCTCTATCCTCAAAATTTTGACGCACTATTAAATTCAGGAATCCTGAAAGAAATAAGAAATAAAACAATAAATCATAATATTCTTGATCATATTGATATAACTCAAAAAGCCGATGATAAATATCTAAAACAACTTGTTTATGATATAGAACAGAATGCTCAAAAAAACTTAGATTCTATCAGCTATATTGATTCTTTAAAACCTGCAAAATTAGATTTACTTTCTTTGCAATTAAATTATGATGAATCAGAAAAAATAACAAACAGTATCAAAAATTCAAAAGATAAAGCATTAACTGCCAAAGTTGTTAAAGATATATCAATCTATTTCTCTTCAGATAAAGAAAAAGATAAAAAATTTATAATAGATCTTTTAAAAATATGTGGAGAAAACCCGCAAGCAGCTAGAGTGATACTTGATTTTGACAGATATGACAAAACTTTTATTGTAAGTGCAATAGAGTTATTCAATAGAATAAAAGATGTTTCCATTATAGAAAACCTTTCTCAAAAAGGTATTGATAAAGAAATTATCTTAAGAGTTGTAAGAAACTTAACCACAAAAAATCATTCTGTAATCGAACAATATATCAATTCTACATCTCAAATTGATTTAAAACATCTTGCAAAATTGCTTGCATTAAAACATTTCTCAAATTTAGATGATCCTATAAAATTTAAGGAAATAATTGATAATTTTAATATGTTAACCAAAGAGTTTGATGATAGTTTTGAACAAAGTAAATTCAGAGAATATCTCAAAAACATTTATCATTTAACTCCTCTTTTAGACATGAAAATTCATTCACCACAAACCTTTGATAAAATTAAACAGTCAGGATACTTTGACTTATGCAAAACCGAAGATTTCGGAATAAATTATCTTAGAATATTAAACTCAAATTCTGACCTGAGTGAAAATGTCTATAATGATTTAGAAAAATTAAGAAGAGGAGAAGAAATAGTACCAAACTATCCTGCACAAACATCAAAAAAAGAGGTTTTTGCAAAAACCCAATGCGGAGATGTTGCAGAAATCGGAGAAAAACTTTATATTAACGACGGTAGCCAAATGATTGAATGGCAAATGACTAAACAAAAATATCTTGAGCTTTTCCCTCCGGTAAAACGCTTTATTAATCTTCAAAGAAGCATGGGTGACTGTTATTTAATAAGCTCCTTCTCTTCTATAATGCATAATCCAAAGACAAGAGTAGATCTATATAAATCTTTTGTTCAAGACGGAGATGACATTTTAGTAACCATAAAGGGGTATGAAGATTATAAAGGAACAGTAAGAATAGATAAATCCGAACTACCATATATTGATAAAGAAATCTTTTTAGATGGTTGCAAAGCTATGCAATTTTTAGAATATGCATATGCATTAACAACGCTTCGTGAAGAAGGAGAAATTTTGTATAAAAAAGAAGATTTTACCGATATATATATGGAAAGAATATCCGGCGGTAAGTCATATATTGCAATGTCCGAATTATTGGGATTGGATATGAAAAATCCGGATTATGTTATACCTAACAATTTTTCAAAAGCTTCTATTGACTATCTTTTATCAAGTTGCACAGAGAGTCTTTTAGATACTACTTTCCAAAAATATGCAAATGATAAAGACTATATTGTACAAATCGGTACGAGTGATATTTCGGAAAAAAGGGCTTCAATATTAAACCTCAAATACAATATTCAAGGCCACCATGCACATTCTATTGTTGGATATGACAGCACAACTAAAAATGTCAAAGTCATCAATCCTTATCAATCAGGGGTTATAACTGAAGTTCCTATATCAAAACTAACAAATATAATAAGTGCAATAACCATTACGAGCTTGAATTAGTTTTATAATTCACCGATTAAATCATATTCTGTAGCGCCTGTAATTTTTACATATTCAATATCACCCGGAACAACATGCTTGTCAGTCTTTATATTCACAATTCCGTCTATTTCAGGTGCATCATATTGAGTTCTTGCAATAACTTCACCTTCGTCAGAATAACATTCAATAATACAAGGAACGAGTTTTCCCACAAACTTTTTGTTTCTCTCTTTTGAGATTTCTTGTTGAATTTCCATAAGCTTTTTCCAACGTGCTTTTGCAACACGCTTTGGAACTTGCGGTTTCATTGAATAAGAAGGAGTTCCTTTCTCTCTTGAATAACAGAAAACGCCCATTCTATCAAATTTCATTTCGCGAACAAATTCGCAAAGATGTTCAAAATGTTCTTCCGTTTCACCCGGATATCCAACAACAAAAGCAGTTCTTATTGAAACATCTTTAATACGTTTTCTTATATTTTCAATCATCGGACGATAATCAAAAGAAGGTCTATACATCAGTTTAAGCATTTCAGGATGTGAATGCTGTAGCGGAATATCAACATATTTAACCGCTTTTTCGCAGTCGTTAATTGTTTTCAACAGCTCATCACTCATCTGTGTAGGATAAGCATACATTACACGAATCCAGCCAAGACCATCAATTTTATTTAATTCTTTTATTAAATTTGGCAGCATTGGTTTTTTATAAATATCCATGCCATAGCCGGTTGTATCTTGTG
>CAYSIO010000100.1:0-5700 GCA_964431115.1 uncultured Vampirovibrio sp. | reverse complement strand
CGTTTTTGTAATAGTCTTCCGAGTTTTATCAACTATTAACGACTCGCAATTAATACCTGCTTCATTAAATGCATTTCTTAGGTCATTTGCTTGATAATCATCACCTATAATACCAATAACACTAACTTTACCACCATTTAACTCCGAAACATTATGTGCAGCATTTGAAGCTCCACCCAAAATAAATTTTGTATGAGTGTGTTGTAAAATCAGAACCGGTGCTTCTCTAGAAATTCTTTCAGTATCACCATATACCATTTCATCAAGAGCTAAATCTCCGATAACTAAAATTTTAGCTTCATTTAATTTTTTAACATAACTCTTTAATTTTTCTACATCAATTTTCATCTCAATCTCTCTTATGATTGCTAATAATCAAAATATCATATATAATGATAGCATAAAAATAAAAAGAGAGATTTAGGAATAGTTAAATGATAAATAAAAATCAACAAAGTAGTGATGTTTACAGCGAAAATGATCCGCTGGATATAAATGAGCTTGCATCACTTAATGATGATATATCTCCGGAGTTTATTGAACAGTTACAAAATAAAGTTTCATTAAATGCTCAAGAATTTACGGGTAGACCTGTCTCTCCGGATAAGGAAGATTCTGAACTCTTTGAAGAAGTGAAAGATTTATCAAACAGTACATTTGATAGGAAGAATTTTGAAGAAAATATTGATGATAATTTTATAAAAAAATATAAAGCTAAGCTTAATAAACAAAAAATTGTAGAAGTTGATTCAACTAAAGAAGAAAATAAAGAAGCAATAAAAGAAAAAGAGGAAGCCCAAAGTACAAGTGTTTCCGAAAATATTACTTCAGAACCGACGCCTGAAATAAGCGTAAGTACAACTGTGAAACAAGAAGAATCCATTACTGCTGAAGAAGCTACTAATGAGCTTAAAAAAAGTATTCCAGAGGATGTTTCGAAAAATAAAACAACAAAAAAACGCAATATTGAAGCTGAAGACACAAAAGATATTGAAAATATAACTAACGGAAATATTATTGAAAAACCGCTCGAAAAAGAATTGGTTAATTATAATGAAAGCTTAGATTACCTTGATGATAATGTTAAGTATTCAAAATATGTTATTTATATAAATCCGGAAAATAAAGAATTTATTGATAGTTTAACCGTAAAAGAACGTAAGAATCTTATTAATAGAATAATTAGGGAGCAAGATGATATTTCAATAACAAGAAAAAGACTGGGATTGATTCAAACAATCATTAAGCATTCTATAGTCGCAATTATTACTATTGCGATAGCCATTCCTGTGACATACTGGGCTATAAATGCGTCACTTGAAGCTTCAATAAACAATTATAGACGCTCTCAGACAATATTTAAAACTTTGTATAAAGAAAAAGGCAAAATCAGAACTCAAAATAATTATTAAGCTGCGGTTTCGCTTTTGGTCTCATTGCCCAAAATGGCATTAGCAATTTTGTCTCCTAGATTATAACCTGAAATTGATGCGGTAACAAAAAAGAGCCCTTTAGCAATACTAGGTGCATATTTCATATAATTCTTTGTTGCACAAAAATCGTTAATAGCAGCCAATTGTTTTTGGGAAAATAGTTTTTTGTAATAACCATCGCGTTTAATGGTTAATCTTTTTCCGTTAATTTTTTTTGTAATCGGCATACCTGCAAACCTGCTTGCAAGAGCTTCTGAGCCAAACATAGCAGATAATCTGATACTTTCACCTGCACCTTCGTTAAGTTTATCATCTGAACCTAATACTTTTATTACGCTACCTCCACAAATAACAGGGTTAATATGATCGGCAGTAAAATTAACAACCTTAGTAACCCCTGAAAGAAGTTTATTAGTTTTTGATGCCGTTTTTATAGTTTCAGCAGCACTTCTGGAAACTGCTTCCAACTCTGAACCCGTAGCTGCTGCAATTTCAGTAGCAGCTCTTGAGCCTTTTACAACTTGAGCAGCTGCAATATCCATATTTGCTGCCGCATAAAAAGGATTTTCAGCAAGTGTATCAACACCTCTCGATGCTCTTCTTACTGAAAAAACAGCATTAGAGGCAACAATCGGAGTTAATAAAGCTATTGATGCTACACTTGACATTAAATAATACCTTATACATTTATAACTAACACTACATATATATAAAGTATTCTTATTGATAAAAATTGACTAAATTTTTATGTAATGTAACAAAATGTTACAGATCTTCAACTAAATTTACAGAATCTTCTACCGGCTCTCTAAATATCTGTAATTTGGTAACTCTCGCGCCTTCAATTTCAACAACGGTAAATGTTAAACCGTTAAAACTTACAATATCACCTACATCTGCAATTCTGCCAAGTAATTTTACGACCAAACCTGCTATCGTTTCAACATCATCTTCTTCAAACAAAGCTTCGTTCAAATCAAAGAATTCAACAAGTTCATCAATTCTCATCATTGCACTTGCAATATAAGTATTGTCAGCAATTTCTCGGATATCAGTTTCTTCTTCTTCATCAAATTCATCTTGAACTTCACCTATAATTTCTTCCAAGACATCTTCCAGAGTAATTAAACCGGCAGTTCCTCCAAATTCATCAACAACAACAGCCATTTGACCATGAGTTTTTTTAAATTCAATTACCAAATTATCAAGAGTCATTGTTTCAGGTACCAACATTATAGGTCTAATCAGTTGTTTTAAATTGAAGTTTTTATTATTCATCGTCAGCGCATACAAATCTTTGACATGGATGAAACCTAATATTTTATCAATATTTTCTTCATATACAGGATATCTTGTGTATTGATTTTCAAGAGCAAATGCAGTCAATTCCTCATATAAAATGTCATTTGGAACACAAATCATATCAGTACGCGGATGCATAACTTGTTTTGCCATTAAATCCGAAAATTTAAACATGTTATGTAACATTTCTGCTTCTGTTTCGTTAAGAACTCCTTCGTTATAACTTGCATCAACAAGCATATCCAATTCTTCTGTGGAGTGAACCAGAGATGCCTCATCAGCCTTTACATTAAATGCACATAATAGTTTATCACTACTAATCATCAATACCCAAACAAAAGGCTTAAATAAAGTTATAAATAAATCCATTGGTGCTGCAACTACTAACGAAACTTTGTCCGGATTTGTCAACGCTAAACATTTTGGTAATTGTTCACCCAACAATACATGAAAGTAAGTAACTAATACAAATGATAACGGAACTGCAATTACATGAGCTGCAGCTGCGGTATCAAACATAGGTAATAATGTTATTATAGGCAAAATTAATTGTACAATTGTTGCTTCCGCAACCCAACCTAAAGCAATACTTGCAATAGTAACACCTAATTGAGCGGCAGCAAGCATTTTATTAGTGTTGTTAACCAATTTTAAAGCTCGTTTTGCAGAAGTACTTCCCTCATTAATCAGCTGTTCAAGACGAGTTTTTCTAACTCTAACAAGGGCAAATTCCGCAGCTACAAAAAAACCATTTACAAATAGCAAAAATGCTATTATGAAAATATTAATCAATATATCTGTCAGGCTCATATCCTCAAATCTACCTTCTAATTATTACTTAATTTTACACTACATATAAATATTTTGCAATAATATAGACATGCTGAATTAACTTGTAATATAATCTCAATATGAAATTAGGAGCATTCATAGTACCTACAGGAATCGGAGCATCGGTTGGCGGATTTGCGGGAGATGCAAGCAAGTGGGCAAGGAAAATATCCAAAAAAAATAAACTTATAGTAAATCCTAATGTCGTTAATGCCGCTTGTTTTTCCGGTATAACTGACAATATGTTATATGTGGAAGGCTATACATTAGACCAATTTTTTAAGGGAAATTGCAAACTCAATACAAGTATTGATAACAAAATAGGAATTGTTTTTGATAAATCAATTCCTGAAGATATTCTTAATATACATATTAATACAATTAACGCTGTTAAAACTGTATACGACATTAATATACAAGGTTATGAAATAACTAAAGAGGATGTCGGAGTAGAATTTTATATAGATAATTCAGGGATTTCAACAGGAAATGTCGGAAATTTAAAGACAATAAAAAATGCTTCCGAAATATTGATTTCAAAAGGTTGTAATGCTATTGCAATTGTATGTCATTTTCCTGAGGAACAAGGGGATAACTATGCTAACGGGATAGGAGTTGATCCTGTAGGTGGGGTAGAAGCTATAATTTCCCACTATGTTTCAAAAGAACTGGAAGTTCCTTGTGCACACGCTCCGGCTTTTTCTGAGATTGATATTACAAGTAAAATTGTTGATCCGAGATGCTCAGCTGAATACATTACGCCAACATTTTTACCTTGCATCTTGTTAGGTTTAAGTCAAGCACCACAAATTTCAAATATATCAGGTATAGGAATTGAAGAATTAGATTATCTGGTTCTTCCTTATAATGCTCTTGGCGGAATTCCTGCGCTTGAAGCCAATAAAAGAAATATACCAATTTATGCAATAAAAGAAAATAATACTGTTTTAAATGTTAGTAATAAAAAATTTCCGATTAAATGTGATATAATTAATTCATACGAAGAATTACTGGAGCTGTTATAATGAAAAATTTAAAAAAAGGTTTTTCACTTGCGGAACTTTTGATTGCAATTGCAATTATTTCAGTTATCGCAATTATGGGAACATCGATTGCTAAAAATAATATAGAAAGAGCATATAACTTATACGTCTATACTGGTTTTAAGGGCTTGCAGGACGGTATTGCAGATGCAAATTCACAAGGTATTAATATGGCTAGTCCTTCAGAAATGGCAGGCCATCTATATAACCTCTTTACGAATAAAGAAGCCTCTATTTCTCCTACTAACGGTTATTATAAAGTTACTGCATCAAATAATATACAATATAATATTTATACTGATTCTGACACTGTAAATGATTTGGGGACAATATACTATATTGCAATGCAAATTCCGTATGTTAAAAAAAAGGATTCAAGTACACAAACCGTTTGCCTGCAGTATATTGACAGTTCAAAGACGGCATTTGCATTATATCCTGTAGATGAGTTTAAATCATCATGTAGTACATCTGCAAGTTTTAGTGCAATACAAGACAGAATTGATTTATTACCGTTTTATATAGATGATGGATTTACGGGACGCTATGCACCTGATATCAACAACAATAACGATAAAAAAATGAAATACTACAAAAAGACATTCTACTCATTCAGAGAAGCTGCGTGTAAGTCAAGAGGAGATCTTGATTTGGATAATGCTAATATCAGTTGTGACGATTATAATGCAGTTGCTGATGCAGTTGGTTTTTTACGAGTTGAAAATCCTAGAAAAGCATTTTAATATTTGATTAATAAAAAAAAGAGCTCGAATTTGATAATTCGAGCTCTTTTTTTATTAAATAAATTACTTAAGTTTTGCTGTATTATTTTCAACCAAGAACTGAGTAACTTTTTCATTTAAAGCTTGTTGAGATAGTGCATTAAATACACCAGGAGTTTGTGACAACTGTTTAACCATAGTAGCTGTATCTATTTGATACATTCTACTTAACTCATTAAGCTTTTCAGTGAAATCTGCTTGAGAAACAGTAATATTTTCTTCTTTAGCAATCTTATCAATAACTAACGAATTTTTTACTCTTACCGCAGCATCTTCTTTTAAGCTATTCATAATCGCATCATTGCATTG
>CAYSIO010000099.1:0-5770 GCA_964431115.1 uncultured Vampirovibrio sp. | reverse complement strand
ATGGTTTTATAAAAAGTATCAGACCAAAGTTTCGCATTTTTCTCAGTATCTACTAATACTGCGTATGTAGAAATTTTATATGCAGGGTCAACTACGGAAGCGCCAGGAATATTAAGAATGTCCCAAGGGGTTCGTCTTAGAATATAATTTTCTGCATCAACATATGAAGTCATTAAAAGCGCATATTTTGTATTAGCTTTACTTGCAAGTTTTCTAAGTGTTACATAATCAACGTTATAGCTTGTTCTAAATTTATTTGTAAGATTTTTTGCTGCAATCATTGCTGACGGATCTTGTTTGTATAATTCTCGGGTTTCACTAACTGACGGTGCAGAAATGTAAGTTGTGCCGTTTAATAATGTTACAACTTCATCTGCAAAGAACTCAGCAGATGCGTTATAGATAAAAGAATCTACTGCAATGTTGTCTGTTACAATGTTATCAGGAATAACAAGCACTTTATAGTCTTCTGCAAAAACAGAAGGCGCTAAAAATAATACCATCCCAACTAATATTTTTTTATACAAATCTCTCACGATTAAAATTATATCATAGGTTATCGGTTTTCTGCAAACTTATTTAATAAAATCGTGTTATAATGGATTAAAATGTTGAGAAAAATATTGCTAGGTTTAATAGGGATTTATATTTTTTGGCTCGGTCTGTTGCCATTATTGCTGTCAAATGCAGTAGAATTGTTATGCAAAAATATTTCTCATAATTCTCAATACGAAATTCAAATAAATAAACCGCAAGTCAGATTTTCTATTTTACCGGTTGGAACCTTTACGGTAAAAGAAATTATTTTCAAAATAAAAAATGATTCTTTCTCTGCAAAAATTGATGACTTTAGGCTTAATGCCCGTTTGCTTCCGTTGTTGTCAGGGAAATTTCATATTAATAATTTATCTGTTAGTAAAGTAGCTGTTTCTGCAACTTTAGCTGATGATTTGGTTTTAGATAAAGAGTTTTTTAATATATTAAAAACTATTCCGATAAAATTTGGAAGTGTTAAAATTGGCGAGTTTGAGGCTCTTTTGTATCAAAAAGAATTGGATAAGCCTATAGTATATAGAGGTAAAGATTTTAATTATCAGAGAAAAAACAGATATATAAAATTACAAAATAATAGTACGCTGGATGTAGCAGGAAATATCTCAAAAGTCTCTTCAAATCTTTATTTGCCAAAAGATAATGATATAAATAAAACCATTTTTGATATAGAAATTTCTAAAGTAAATATTGCTCCGTTGAGGGATTATTTCAGGCATTATTTGCCAAAAGAATTGCAAGAACTACGCGGTGAAATAAGCGTTAATGCGAGTAAAACGGGTTTGATTACTGAATTGTCAAATTGTGCTATTCTCATGGAAGATTCTGCAAAGAGTATGATTTTCCCGAATAAAATGCTTATAAAATCCAAATTTAATATAAACAGAAAATATATAAAATTTGAAAATATTGATATTGAATCTGATAAAATTCACGCTTTTATTGATGGCAAAATTTCTGATTATTTCGGTAAGACAATGCCAACTATTGATTTAAAAATAAGATTAAATAAGTCTCGCGTTGAAGATATTGTAAAACTTTTACCGGCATTTAAGGTTGAAGAAATTGATGTATATAAACTTAAAAAATACAAAATGTATGGCGAGGCTTTAGCGAACTTTAGGGTTAGGGGAAGGCTTCCCGAACCGGAAGTTATCGGGGATGTTTATATAGAAGATGTAATATTGACAAAACCGATTCCACAGACATCAAAAGGTGCGACGGTTAAACTTAATTTTTCAGGTAAACAAGCTAATTTTGATGTAGCTGTTCCTACGGGAAACTTGGAGAAAGTCTGGGTAAAGGGCTCTCAAGAATTATATAATATAAAATACGCAGACTTGATTGTTAAAAGCTCTGAAAATGTTAATTTGAAATATGCACAAGATGTTTTGAATCCATTACATGAAGTTTTGAATTTTATTATAGGACCGGTTCCTATTTTGGACTTAAATGGTAAGGGTAATATTGATATTTCCGTAAAAGGAAATAGAAAAAATCCTCATATTTGGGGGGCTTTGAATATTAAAAACGCAACGGCAAGCTTTATTGAAGCTCCGACTTTAATAGTTAAAAATATCGATGCGGTTTTAAGATTTAATGACCAAAATGCTTCTTTTCAAACACTTAAAGCAATGTTGAATGAAAAAGATTTTAGGCTTAGTGGCGTATGTGATGTATTTGGTAAATTTGATTTTGATTTGCTATCAGAGAATCAACCGACAGAAGCTTTGTATATCGCAACAAAAACTTCTAAATTATTTGCGGATATAAAAAATAACTTGCCGAATCCGGATATGATTAACGGTTTAATGGATTTAAGTTTGAAAATATATGGCACGGTTAAGAATATCGAAGATTTAAAAATAAATAAAAATGTCTTTGTAAAAGGTGAAATTCAACTTAAAAATAACAATATAAATACTCAAAATATTAAAATTGAACAAACTAACGGTAAAATTAAATTGGATTCCAATTTTGCTGAATCAGATATCACTGCATACATTGGCGGTTTACCGTTAGCAATAAAAGCTAAGGTAAAAAATGAGTTAGTCGATTTAGATATAAATATTCCAAAGTTGAATCCAAATTTTTTAATTTCTGATACAGAAACACGTGAAAAACAATATTTGCCATATGTATCAGTGACAGGAAAATACAAAGGAAATATTAATAATATACAATTGGATAGGCTTAACTTGAAAGCTATGGTTTTGGGTTCTGCTCCTACGAGTAGAATTAAGTACAATTCAAACGGCTTAGTAAGTATTATCAATAATAAAGTTCTTGTTAAAAATGTGAAAGGTTATATTAATAATAGTCAAAATACCTTTGATATAGCATTGGCGATAGGTGATGCCTTTACTGAAAAACCGGATATAAACGGCGAAGTGAAAATCAAACTTCCTGATATCTTTTTGCTGAATGAAATTATTGAAAGTAATATTTTACCTAAAAAAATAAAAGAATATATTGAGC
Organism: uncultured Vampirovibrio sp.; assembly: GCA_964431115.1. Lineage (GTDB taxonomy): Bacteria > Cyanobacteriota > Vampirovibrionia > Gastranaerophilales > Gastranaerophilaceae > CAG-196. The sequence continues at coordinate 2,740 of CAYSIO010000099.1, read as the reverse complement.
CATATGAGTTCAATAAAGGGACTCTTAATCTGGATATGAAAATTGTTAATAATAAGATTAATGGATATACTGACCTCTCAGGAGTTTCTTTTGTATACAAACCGTTGTCACTACCTGTTGAAATTGTAAACGGCAGTGTTTCAGTAAGAAATAATATATTGAAATTTAATAAGATAAATCTTTTAGCCGACAGTATGCCTGTGCTTGTAAATGGCGAAATAAGGGATGTTTTGGATAGGCAAAAGTTTGATTTGTATTTTAACTCAAAACCTAAACAGGAATTTATTGATAAATATATTAACAAAAATCAAATATATCCAATTAAGATTAAAGGTGATATCGTATATTGGCTAAAACTAAAAGGAGTTCCGGAAGATTATGATTTAAAAGCCCAAATTGATATGAGCAAAGATTCAAGCTTCTATCATTTCGGTGCAACAATCGGGGATGTAGAAAATGCGATTGCGGTTTATCTGGATACGCGAATTCTTGATAAAAAGATTCATAAAATAAGAGAGTTTTCTTACGATAAAAAAATAGAATCTCAAAGCGGTCGTCAGACACGTTTAAATATGCTTAAAGCTTGGGGTGAAGTTGAAGTTTTAAAAGATGATTTAAGATTTGATAATTTACGTATTAAAACGAGTCATCCAACAGATGCGAGGATTTTTAATATTATTTTCCGTAAGCCTAATATTAAACAAGGACAATTTTCATCTGATTTAAGAATTAACGGAAAGCTTTCTGATGCAAAAGTAATAGGAGATTTTCATATCTTTGAAACAAATATTCCGTTTCTGGATACTACGATGAAAAATATTGAATTAGTGTTCAAAGACAGGGTTATTGAATTTGCTTCAAAGGGTGAAATTATGGGAAACGATATCATTTTTGAAGGCGTTTTGAAAAATAAATTAACGGTTCCTTATCATATAGAAAAAGCTTATTTTTATACAAAAGATTTAGATTTGGATAGAATTATAAATAAAATAAAGTTAGCAGAAGTAGACGGAATATCCTCTTTTGATTCTCTTGAAGGCTTTGATATAAATTCTATTGTCACAAATAATTTTAAATTTAAAGCTGATAATATCAAGCTAAGGAATATTCATGCAACCGATTTCGAGGCGGTGACATCTCTTTCTCATAAGGGTGTTTTCGATGTTGAAGACTTTAAATTCAATATAGCTCAAGGCTCTTTACAAGGGAAGTATTTATACAATTTGAAAAGCAATGATATGGGAATAGACTTAAAAGCTACCAATATCAGCGCAAATGATATAACTTGGGCATTATTTGATTTGAATAATCAAATTTATGGTGATTTAACAGGTGACGTAAAATTAACATGTAACGGAGCAGATTTTAGTCATTGTATGGAAACTTTGAGCGGTAATACTACGTTTAATGTTAAAAACGGTAAAATGCCAAAGCTAGGCTCTTTAGAGTATTTATTAAAGGCGGGAAATCTTGTTAAGGGCGGTTTAACAGGTATTTCAATAAACAGTGTAATAGACTTATTAACCCCTGCAAGAACCGGAGATTTTTCGGAGATATCAGGCTATGCAAGGATTAAAGACGGTGTCGCAAGAAATGTGGAAATTACGACACAAGGTGATGACTTGAGCTTGTTTATAGGCGGAACATATAATTTTGCAACGTCGATTGCGGATATGGAAGTTCTTGGACAGCTTTCCAGAAAAATTTCCACAATGTTAGGACCAATAGGAAATGTTTCTATAAACACTTTGTTTAATGTAATTCCGGGTGTTGATTTATCAAGAGACAGTTTGGTGCTTGAACGTATAAATAAGATTCCGGGAATTGAGCTTTCAAGCAAAGCGTTCAGAAAATTTATCGCCGAGATAAAAGGTAATATCAACGGCGAAGATTATGTAACCAGCTTTAAGTGGATTAATTAGGGCTAAAAATGTAGGTAAACTTTTTGCCTGACAAGCTTTTGTAACATTTGTTTACAAAAATGTTTGATTCCGAGCGTAATTCTGTGTATAATTATTAAGTGTAAAAAGTACAATGTTGGAAAAAGAGATGACGTTAAATTTTCAAGACTTAATACTTAATTTATCAAGATTCTGGTCAGATTACGGTTGTATTATTCAACAGCCATATGATACGGAAAAAGGGGCTTCTACAATGAACCCTGCAACATTCTTAAGAGCTTTGGGGCCTGAGCCTTGGTCAACAGCTATGGTTGAGCCTTGCAGAAGACCAACCGATGCTCGTTACGGCGAAAACCCTAATAGATTAGGTCATTATTTTCAATATCAAGTTATTTTAAAACCGTCTCCGGATAATGCACAAGAGCTTTATTTAAAGAGCTTGGAAGCTATGGGGATTGATTTATCTAAACACGATGTAAGATTTGTTGAAGATAACTGGGAATCTCCAACTCTTGGTGCTGCCGGTGTAGGTTGGGAAGTTTGGCTTGACGGTATGGAAATTACTCAGTTCACATATTTCCAACAAGTAGGCGGATTGGAAGTAAAACCTGTTGCGTTAGAGATTACTTATGGTCTTGAACGTATTGCTATGTATATTCAAAATAAAGAATCCGTATTTGATATTATGTGGAATAATGAACTCAAGTACGGAGATATTTACCTCCAAAACGAAATTGAACAATCTAAATATAATTTTGAATATTCTGATGCAGACAGATTGCTTAAATTGTTTGATGCTTTTCAAAGTGAAGTTGACAACTGCGTAAAAGCGGAATTGG
>CAYSIO010000098.1:0-5771 GCA_964431115.1 uncultured Vampirovibrio sp. | reverse complement strand
TATATATTTAAACTTTCCATAAGCTCATCGTCGATATCAAAGTTTGCATAAACATTTTGTACATCGTCGTGTTCTTCAAGCCTGTTTAATAGTCTCATAATATTTGTAGCAGTTTTTTCATCAGTTACTTCAATTGTATTTTGTGGAACTCTTGTGAATTCTGCGCTCTTAGATTTGAAGCCTTCAGCTTCAAGTCCTTCTACTACGGCTTGGAAGTTTGGTACTGAAGTGTAGACTTTATATTCACCTTCTTCTTCAATAATATCCTCTGCATCCAGGTTAATTGCCGCTTCAAAAAGAGTGTCGTAATCAACAGCGTCAGCATCAAAAGTTATACATCCTTTTTTATCAAACATCCAACCTACGCAACCTGTTTCACCAAGATTTCCGTTGAATTTTGTAAAGTAGCTTCTGACGTCTCCCGCTGTTCTGTTTTTATTGTCTGTCATAGCTTCAATAACGACTGCAACACCTCCTGCTGCATAGCCTTCATAAATCATTTCTTCGTAGTTTTCGTTACTTCCGCCACCGCAACCTTTTTCAATTGCGCGTTTAATGTTATCGTTAGGAAGTCCTGCTACTTTTGCTTTTTCTATTGCAGTTCTCAAACGGAAGTTCCCCGCAGGATCGCCACCGCCTAGCTTAGCTGCAACAATAAGTTCTCTGGAAAATTTTTGGAATTCAGCCGCCCTTGCTGAATCAGTTTTTGCTTTTTTATGTTTAATTGTAGACCACTTTGAATGTCCGCTCATAATATCCCCTTTTCTGCATGGTGACAACGCCCCGTATTTATTGTCCCCGCTTATTAATGATACGAAAAAAAAGGATAAAAGGCAAGTTTAAGTTGTTAATCGTTAGTAATATCTTCGCTTGCCATATAACAAAGCGAAGCAACTGCCAGAATAAAGAAAATTATCCCGAAGTTTTTTCCGTCGCGAGCTTCTTGTGTAAGGATTTCTCTGCCGTTTACGTAGATTTGCTTGGTATCTTTGTCTTGATAAATGCTGTAATTTTCTTTTGCTTCGGAATTATCTGCCGGAGTACATTCTAAATCAAAATGTATATTTTGTAACCTATCTCGTCTTGGATATTGTTTTAAACTGAAATTATAATTCTTTTCTTTAAATAGCCCTTTCTCTTTATAAGTTCCAGTAATCAGACCTTCTTCAGAATTTGATTTATGGAAAGTGCCGGAAACTTTTTTAAAGTTTCCGATTTCTGCATTGTAAGAAAAACTATTGTTTTCGATTGGTTTTATTTTTAAGTTTTCAATATTAAATCTTTCCACCATAGCATCTAATTCCGGTGTAGTCATTTTGAAAATCTTGTTTTGGTCTAATGAATATCTTGATTCAAAATAATCTCTATCCTGAACCATATATCCGCAACCCAGAATAATGGTTGCGAGTAGGGTACTTGTACCGATTGTAATTCTATCTACAGTTTTTTTGTTGGGCTTTATTACTTTTAGTTGTTTTGAACCAAAATTTTGTTGAGTCGGATAGATTTTCATAACACACATCCTCTATTTTTAACCTCATTTTAGCAAAATTTATAACTATAAGTAAATAAAATTGTAAATTTTTTGTAACAAATAGTCAAAATTAGTCAATTTTATTTATTCACTTGACTTAAATAAAAAAAATGTGGAGGTTTATATGAAAATTTATACTCAACAATCAATAACGACTAATTTCGGTTTAAAAAATAACTTACAAAATCCTAATTTTAAAGCTGTGTCACCGGTAGTGTTAAAACGAGTTCAAACTGCTGCAAATAATAATGCTTCAAAGGATGCTTTTGTAAAATTAGCGAGTGTAATCGGACTTACTGCATTGGTTGCTTGGGTTAAATCGTTATCAAAAACTGATGCTGAGGCTATAAAAAAATTAGATATAATTGATTCTAACTGGACTCAGAAGGGTAATGAATTATTTTTTGATCCTCAAAAACAGGGTCAATATATGGATTTAATTTCTAAATCAGATTCAGCAGAGAGCTTGATTTGGACCAAAGGTTTACTTTCCAAAGTCTCTGCGGATGTAGAATCTAAAGAAATCTCTTCTGATGAAATGGAAATATTTTTAGATTCAGAATCTAATGAAACGTATTTGTCTGTTTCTGCGGATAAAACTCTTAATACAATAGCTAATCAGATTAAAGCACTATCTTCTGCAGGTGAAGATGTGCGAACTCAAACTATGAAACAGATTGAAGCCAAATTAAGTGCATTAGTAAAACAAGCAAATGAATTACAAAATTCGGATGTAACGGCTGAAATATATGCTAAAGTTGCAAATATTTTAAAAATGTTTGCAATTACGAATTCGATATCAGCTGTAGATCAAGAACCTGTTGATGATAAACCAAAAGTTTCAATGGTTCCGGAAATTACCGGTGATGTTGATTATTCAGCAAAAGACCAGGTGTCTGTGCCTGCTCCTGTCGTTCTAGGTAAAATAGAATTACCGGTTGAGACTCCAAAGGGGGCTGCAAAAAATGTAGAAGTTAAACCGGTCGAGCTTCCTAAATTAAAGCCTATTAATATAACAGATGAGAATAAAGAATTTGTAGAAGATATTTTCTTAAAAATATTTTCAAAACGTTCAAACATACAGCCTGAAGTGTATGCAGACCAAATAGATTTTATCCAAAAAATATATGAAACATATGTTGATGACGACAAGGAGCTTATTGCTAAAAACCTAATCAAACATCTTTCTCGTCAAAACACCGTTAAAGAAATTAATATGTATAAAACTTATACCGGTGGAGAAATCGGAAAAGTTGATTTTAGACAATTCTTAACTTTGCAAACATTTAAACATATTAACGGTGGAGATATATCTCAAGAAGAATTTGATTTCTTAGAAACTAATAAAGACAACGTTTTTAAATATTTTATTCTAAAAGAAGATGCGGAAAAGCTTGTATTGGCTTTTTGTAACGGAGTATCTGCAAAAGATAAATTAAAATTTGCGGCAGATTTTCATAAAGTTGCCTATAATATGACAGATTCTAAACTTATTAAAGGCGATGAATATTCAATTGCTACATCACTGGATATAAAAGAAGAATTAAAAAATAAATTATCTCGTGACGCAAGTGATTATGAAAGAATTTTGGAATATTTAGATATTTCTGAAGAGACTATGGAAGCTGTTGCCGCTGAAGTTGAAGATGGTAACTTTGAAGAAGCGCGTATATTGATTGGCTCTGCTTTAAACTCAAAAGCTCTTGATGAAAAAATTAATGGATTGGTAAATGTTATTAATAATCCGGTATTCAAAGATTTTATTGGCGGTGTTCACGGTAGAATGCGGTTCATTGAAAGAATTTTATTTTCACGCCAAACAAATTTAACAAAAACGCCTTATCAAATGAAACAGATTACATCCAAGTTGGTAGAAGAATTGAAAGAACAAATTGAATATGCTTCAAACATTGATTTAACTAATTATACGGTGAGAAATTCGAGCGGAACTTCAGTTCATAAGTATGCGCCTCAAATCAAAATTAAGGGTAAAACAATAGGACTTAATGATAGGGCAGAAATTCATACAATATATTAATTTTATGATATGCTACTTTTATGGAGAATCAATTTTCAAGAACTGAAACTTTAATCGGCGCAGAAGCTCTTGCAAAGCTTGCTGATTCCAGGGTTGCAATATTCGGAATCGGCGGAGTTGGAGGCTATGCAGTAGAAGCTCTTGTCCGTGCAGGAGTCGGTAGTATCGATCTGATAGATAATGATGATGTAAATATTACGAACATTAATCGTCAAATTATAGCTTTGCATTCAACCATTGGAAAATCAAAAGTTGAAGTCGCGAGACAAAGAGTTTTAGATATTAATCCGGGGGTAAATGTTAAAACATATAAGACGTTTTTCTCTCCAGAAACATCTAGTAGCTTTGATTTTACTCAATACGATTATGTAATTGATGCAATTGATTCTGTAACAGGAAAGATTGAACTTGTTATGAAATCACAAGAAGCAAATGTTTCGATCATTTCTTCAATGGGAACCGGGAATAAGCTTCATCCTGAAATGTTTGAAATAGCTGATATTTATAAAACTTCGGTTTGTCCGCTTGCAAAGGTGATGAGAACAGAGTTAAAAAAACGAGGGGTGAAAAAGCTAAAGGTCTTATATTCAAAAGAAGTTCCTATTAAACAAGAAGGGCAAAGAGTTCCAGCGAGTATTTCTTTTACTCCGCCAGTTGCAGGGCTCATTATGGCAGGTGAAGTTATTCGGGATTTAATAGAGTAATTTTATTTAACCGGACTGCTTCGTCGCTTTGCTCCTCGCAGTGACGAAGTGTGTCATTGCGAACGTAGTGAAGCAATCCAGAAAAAAGAGGCCTTGTCTTAAAAGACAAGGCCTCAAATTTGCTAATATCAGCTCTCTATAGTGAGAAGTCTTTTTCAGCAGGTAAGATTTCCGGAAGCTTATGAACCCAAGCTTTAGCTTCTTCATTAGCTTTTGTCCAGTTCATTGCAATCAAACCTCTTTGTACCCAAAGTAATTCTTTGAAGAATTCGTTTTGAGAGTTAAGAGCTTCTACTTTTGCTTTTGTATACAAGTGCTGAGCGTCAACCAATTGGTTAATAGGAGATCTGCCTTGTAAGTATCTTGCTTTAACCATTTGGTAGTTTTCTGCTTCTGCAAACATTGCCTTGTATGATTTTTCAATCATAAAGTATTTAGCAATAGCTCTGTTAACAACGCTTCTTACGTTCATTTCAAGCTCTGTATTTACTTGATCTAAGTACATATTTAGTTCGTTCAATTCAGATTTGCATCTTGCGATTTCAGCAATCTTTGTACCACCTTCGATAGGCTTCCATTGAGCTGCAACGAATACTCTACCATAGTTTTTGTCTAGAGTATTACCCCAGTAGCTCATTGGTGCCGGTCCAAAATAACTTCCTGGCGCGAAAGGATTCTCTCCGCCTGTCATTTGTAAGCCTAAAATAGAACTATTTGCATACTTGTCGTATGGCAAGTTTCTGTCGAACTGAGTAGCGTATTCAACTGAAAGTTTTGCGTTTGGCATAATGAATTTTTGAGCATAGTTTGAAATTTCTGCTTTTTTCATTGCAATTGCAGCTTTCAATTTAGCAGTCTCAGGTGACATGTATTGAACTTGTTGAACAAGCATATCTGTAAACTTACCTAATTTTTCAGGTGTGCTTACGTGGTCAATAATGTGAATTTCAGAAGTAAAGAAAGCCGGGTCTTTAGCAGTTAGTGGAGCTAAATCAAACATTTCTTTTTGGTCTTTATAAAGAATTTTGTTGATATGAATTTTTACGTTTTTGTATTCAGCTTTCATGTCCAAAAGTCTTTTTTCAGCTTCGCTTACTTCACCTGCCCAACGTAGAACTTCTTCAGCTCCGCATTTGCCGGTTTGTTGACGAGTTTTTGCAATAGCAAGGTTTTCTCTTGTTTCTTGCAAGTATTCTTCTTGAACTTTAATCATGTTTTCAAAGATTAAAGTATCAATATAAAGATTACCAATTTCATGGCCCATAGACGCTTGAGTTAATGCTTCTTGAGCTTTGTCAAATTTTAGTTTTTTATGCTTAATAATGATGTTAGTTACTAAATCCGGCGCATAAATCATTTGGTCCATACCAACAACAAATTGACCTGCACGAGTTGGAACATCAGAATAAGAATAAGCATAATTACTGTTATAAGTTTGATATCCTAAATCTAATCTTAAAGTAGGAAGATATTTTAGATATGCAGAAGTGGTTGC
>CAYSIO010000097.1:0-5778 GCA_964431115.1 uncultured Vampirovibrio sp. | reverse complement strand
GAATGCGTCAGAAAAATAGTACTAAATGTACTATTTTTCGTGGAATATAAGTTAAGTATTAGAATTTAAACGCAAGCATTTGGAGGGAAGGACGAGAACCCATTGAGCATAGCTCAATGCGTGAGAGGACACTGCATTAAAAAAGACCCCTTTCGGAGTCTTCTTTAATCTGGGCCAAGGACTCCGAATGCGTCAGAAAAATAGTACTAAATGTACTATTTTTCGTGGAATATAAGTTAATTTCTTGAATTTAAACGCAAGCATTTGGAGGAATGGACGAGAACCCATTGAGCAAAGCTCAATGCGTGAGAGGTCACTGCATTAAAAAAGACCCCTTACGGAGTCTTCTTTAATCTGGGCCGCAGTGGACTCGAACCACCGACCTCACCCTTATCAGGGGTGCGCTCTAACCACCTGAGCTAGCAGCCCATACACTTATTTATATTACATTTTCAAAAACCTTTGTCAAGGGCTGGACCCTTATCAGGCCTCTCACAAAAACTTGACATTTAGTCAACTTTTTGCTCGGCAGAGTGCTCTAACCACCTGAGCTAGCAACCCATAATTTTCGGCTTTGCCAAAGCTTTACTTCGGACAAGACTTAATTTATCACAGACAAATTTTAAAATCAAGCATTTCTTTTTTATGTTTTATTTCTTGTCCAAATTTTTTAATGCATAATCAATACACTGCAATATAAACTCATTTCTACTAATATCTGCGTCATTTGATAATGAGTCAATATTTTTTAGCAAATCAGAATCTATCCTTATACTGATTACTGTTTTTTCCTGTTTAATTGGTTTAAAATTATTCATATCTGATTCCTATTCAAATATCATAATAGATATTGAATATTAAATATATATTCAATATAAGAATATTTATTGTATTGACAAATTAAATACATGTTCATATAATTTAATTGAAAAAATATAGCTTATTGGCTAGTTTATTTTATTTTTTATGATATTATAGAATTGTGATATGGGAGCATGGATGTGAAAGATTCAGGAGAAGTAATTAATATTTGCTTAGCTTGCGACGACAATTATGCAAAACATGCCGGCGTCGTTATGGCATCTATTCTTTATAATGCAGATAAAAAAAGCTTAATTAACTTTTTTATTTTGGATGGCGGTATCAAAGATAATAACAGGGAACTATTAAACCAATTAAAAAGCATTAAGGATTGTAATATTAATTTTATCAAAATTGAAGAATCCCTTTTTGAAGATTATAAAAAGGTAAAAACTCATAATTATATTACATTAGCAACATATTATCGTTTAAAACTCCCAACACTATTACCAAATATCGATAAAATCATATATTTTGACTGCGATTTTGTTATCACATCAGATTTAAAAGAGTTATTTAATACTGATTTGGAAGGTTATCCAATTGCCGGTGTTCAGGATATTAAAAAGAAAATGGTTCGCAAAAATCCGACATACGTTAATGCCGGCATGCTTATTTTTGATATTAATAAAATGAAAGAGCTTGACTTAGAAAATAGATTTCTTGAGTGGACAAAAAACAATATCAATTGCATAACTTGCGGAGATCAAGAAATTATAAACGAAGTCTGCAGAGGACAGATAAAAGTTTTACCTCACTATTGGAACGTACAGTCAAGCAACTTCACTAATCGTTCAAGTTATACAAAGCACCCAAAATGCATTCACTTTGTGGCAAAAAAGAAGCCTTGGCACTTTGCATCTTACAGTTATCACAGGAAACATTATTTTAAATATTTACAAATGACATCTTGGGCTTTGAACGATAAAGATTTATTCTACTGGACCCACTTTAACCAATTAATGTCATTAATTAGTTATTTAAAGTATCGTCCTTTATTTTGGCTAAGACCAAAATTTTATCAAGCTTTTTATTACACTTATATAAGACCTGTTTTTAAAGGAGACATCCAATGATTTTAGTTACCGGAGGTGCCGGATATATCGGCAGTCATTGTGTTCTTGCACTACTGGAAAAAGGATTTGATGTTGTTGTTTTTGACAATCTATCTACCGGACATATTGAGACAATAAAAAAACTGAGCAATTTTGGCAAATTAGAGTTTCTACAAGGCGATTTACAGAACAAAGCTGATGTAGATAAACTTTTTGCAAGTTTTAATATAAATGCTGTTATCCATTTTGCCGCTTTTTCACAAGTTGGCGAATCTGTAATTAACCCTCAAAAATATTATATGAATAATGTTTGCGGAACTCTTAATCTTTTAGAAGGAATGCTAAAAAATAACATAAAAAAAATAGTTTTTTCTTCCACTGCAGCAACATATGGCGAGCCTGAATACTGCCCTATAGACGAAAAACATCCTCAAAACCCAATAAATCCTTATGGACAAAGTAAATTAATGGTTGAAAAAATTATGGATGATTACAGCAAGGCATACGGTTTAAAATCTGTCAGACTTAGATACTTTAATGTTACCGGAGCAGATTCTGAAGCTAGAATCGGAGAATGGCATGAACCTGAGACACACTTGATTCCGAACATTTTAAAATCTACATTTGGCGGCGGCAAAACGTTCCAAATGTTCGGCGATGATTATCCGACAAAAGACGGCACTTGTGTAAGAGATTATATTAACGTTGAAGATTTAGCTGACGCTCACTTATTGGCACTTGAGTACCTGAATAAAGGTGGCAATACTAATTTCTTCAATTTAGGAACAAAAGAAGGTAATACTGTTAAGGAAGTATTTACAGCTTGTGAAAAAGTTTGCAACCGTTCAATTGCAGTAGACATAATGCCAAGAAGAGAAGGCGATCCGGCAAGTTTGGTTGCTGATAATTCAAAAGCAAAAGAAATTCTCAAATGGAATCCTGAAAAAAGCATAAATGACAGTATCGAAAATGCTTATAAATGGGAGCAGATTTTGCAAGCGCGGGAGATAAAATGCTAAAAAGCCTGTTTTCAATAACCGAACTTAATGAAACACATAATATTTTGAGAATTTTGGGTATAAAAATAAAATTCCCGAAACAAGAAATTGCAAAAATCAAAAAACGACTTCCATATGAGAGATACAAAAAAACTAATACCGATATCAAAACAATTCCGCCTGCAAATGGACAAATTAGAGATGTTCAACTTGCAAATCTGGCATTACTAAAAGAGCTGGATTTTGTATGTAAGAAAAACAACTTACAATACTGGATAGACTTTGGAACGCTTCTTGGAGCAGTAAGACATGGTGGTTTTATACCTTGGGATGACGATATTGATACAGGAATGCTAAGGGGAGATTATAATAAAATAATTGAAGCCTTTAAAACCTCTTCAAGGGACCCTGATATTTATGCCGACTATTACAGATGCCCAAACAATCCTTGTCAAATTATTATCAAAGTTCAGCACAAAAAATGCCCACATTTATTTGTAGATATATTTCCTTATGATTACACTGATAAAGTATTAAACAATAACGAACAATTAAAAGAAACTCTTAATCTAAAATCAATAAGGGCCGAAATTGAAAGTTTAACCGACTTTAAGGATTCAAATGAAAAAGTTCTCGAAACCATTCAAAACAGCATTTCTAAAGGCGTAAACACGCATTCTGATTTAGTTTGGGGGCTTGACTTCAATCACCATTGGAAAAATTGGTTTACAACATATGAAGATATATTTCCTCTAAAAGAAATAATATTTGAAAAATTTTCATTTCCTTGCATTAATAATATAGAAGGCTATTTAACAAAAGTCTACGGAAACTATATGAACTATCCTAAAAAATTTGGATATGGACATAGTATGTTTGCCAAACTTACGGAAGAAGAAAAAGCTATAATTAAGGATTTGATAGAATCTTAAGGAGTATGAGTGAAAAGAGTTTTAACTTACGGTACATATGATGTTTTACATTATGGACATATTAATCTTTTAAAGAGAGCAAGAGCTCTTGGTGATTATTTGATAGTTGCATTATCCAGTGACGAATTTAACACAATTAAAAATAAAAAGTCTTACTACACATACGAACAACGTAAAATGATATTAGAAGCTTGTCGCTATGTTGATTTAGTAATTCCGGAAAATGATTGGGAACAGAAAATCTCTGATGTTCAAAAATACCAAGCAGATATTTTTGTAATGGGAGATGATTGGGAAGGTAAATTCGATTTCTTGAAGGATTATTGTAAAGTTGTATATTTACCAAGAACTCCGGATGTATCTAGCACGCAAACTAAGGAATACTTAAAGGAAAAAGTTTAAAATGGCACCCAAAATATCCATAATAATTCCAATATACAACGTAGAAAAATATCTTAGAGAGTGTTTGGATTCAGTTGTTAACCAAACTCTTAGAGATATTGAAATTCTTTGTGTTAATGATGGTTCACCTGATAATTCTCTTGCTATACTTGAAGAATACGCAGCAAAAGATAATCGAATCAAAATTATAAACAAAGAAAACGGCGGTTATGCGAGTGCGATAAATGCAGGTTTAGACGTCGCAAAAGGTGATTTTATACAAATAGTTGAATCTGATGATTTTTGTAAACTAAATATGTGCGAAGAAATGCATAACAGGATAAAAAATTCTGATGCAGACTTTGTAACCGCAGATTTTTATACCTTAAAGCCTAAACTTTTTGGAAAAAAACTTAAAAGATTTAAGTATATAAACAAAGTTAATATTGAAAACTACAACATAGAAACTCTTCCTGAAGTTATTTCTAAGCCTTCATATCCTTGGAAGAGTTTATATAGAACATCCTTTATAAAAGAAAATAATATAAAAATGCTTCAAGATGGTGCAGGCGCTTACGAGGATCTTCCTTGGAATGCAACAGTATTATCTTTGGCAAAAAATATACTATATCTTCCTAATGCATACTACTGTTATAGATTATTTGCTGAAGGATCTTCGACTAATAGCGGAAAACGTTCGATGATTAATTACATCAAAAGACGAGCTCAAATTCGAGAAATACTTAAAAATAATAACAGATATGACAACAAAATTAAAGAATATTATTGGGCAGGTGCATTAAACGGGTGTTTATTTTTCCTAAAAAAAATTAGCCCTGAATTCAAAAACGAATTTTATTCAAAAATGAAAGAATTCCTTAAGGGAGCTCTTGAAGAAAATATTGAATTTAGATTTTTTACAAAAAAAATGAAGAATCGCTTTGATAGAGTAATGAATTACAATTTTCATGCTTATCAAAAAAGCGAAAGAACAATAAATAAAATCTTTTATTTATTTAGGAAAGGACATTAATAATGACTAAGAATCTCGTAGTTGGAGCCGGTTTTTCAGGAGCAGTAATAGCAAATTTGCTGGCTGATAAATTGGGCGAAGAAGTATTGGTAATCGATAAAAAAGACCATATTGCCGGAAATTGTTACGATTATCATGATAAAAACGGAATAATGATTCATAAATACGGATCTCATATTTTCCATACCTCAAACGAAAAAGTTTGGACATTCTTAAAACAATTTACTGATTTTAATACATATATGCATAAAGTTGTCGGATACCTAGACGGAATCGAAACTCATATTCCGTTCAACTTTAATACATTATATGACGTTTTTCCGGAGACTTTGGCAAAAAGATTGGAAGAAAAATTGTTAGCTAAGTTTAAAATTAATTCAAAAGTTCCGATTTTGGAATTTCAAAAACAAGATGATGAGGATTTGAAATTCTTGGCTAATTATGTTTATGAAAAGATATTTTTACACTACACAACTAAACAATGGGGTGTTTCACCGGAAGACGTTGATGGTGCTGTA
>CAYSIO010000096.1:0-5803 GCA_964431115.1 uncultured Vampirovibrio sp. | reverse complement strand
TCGGATTTGAAAAAGTTCGAAAAATTGTCATTTTTCGACTTTTTCCGCATCCTCAAATCAGCATACCTGATTATTTCTAATTCCCTTATGATAATCTCTGATGTTATTAAATGTTGTTTTGAGAAGAGTTTCAATTGATTCTTGTGTATTGTATGCAATATGCGGAGTAATAATTACATTAGGCATTCCCAAAAGTTTTTGCGTGATAAGAGCGCTTGCAACACAATTTGTTTTTTGTTCTCTTATTTCATCGACTATATTCTCAGGAGCTAAGGCAAGATATTCACATTCCAGAACATCAAGTGCAGCACCTTTTATTTTTCCGCTGAGAATGTTTTCATATAATGATACAATGTCTATTAATTCACCTCGTGCGGTGTTTATAAAGTATACTCCGTCTTTCATTTTCGCAAACTCTTTTTCTCCAATCATATGGTAATTCTCTGTAGAATAAGGAATATGCAAAGATATAATGTCGGATTCTTTTAAAAGTTCATCCAGTGAAACATATTCTACAAAAGAGTTTACATCGGCCCGTTTTGCAAAGGTATGAACTAATACATTCATATCAAAAGAATGTGCTATTTTTGCAACCGCGCCACCAATTGCACCACATCCGATAATACCTATAGTTAAATTGTTTAAATTTCTACCTTCATAATTTGCATGGTTTAAATAATTTCTTTGAATATCTAAATATGCAGGAAAAAGGTTTCTTATTAAAGCAAGAATTAATGCCATCGTATATTGAGCAACAGAGGTTTGTCCATATTCTTCAACATTAAAAACAGCAATATTATTTTGTGAACAATGTTTGACATCAATATGATTATAACCTGTAGAGCGTGTTGCGATTACTCTTAAGTTTTTGAACCTGTCTATAACTTCTGCGCAAAGATTCGAGCTTATAAAAACACTTATTACATCTGTTTCTTCGTATTGTTCTTGTGTTAATACGCTCATTTCATTAAGAGGTTCTTTAATAAAAGTAATATCAAAATCCGGAAAATCATTCTTATTAAAAAAAGCTTTTTCGGAATCTCTAAAATCAAACATTAACATTTTCATAAAAAAATACTCCTTATTATGTAGTCATTGCGAGGGCGTAAGCACGTGGCAATCCAGTTGAGAAAAATTTTCTGGATTGCTTCGCTCATTTATTTCGCTCGCAATAACAGCTCAATATAGAGTATTACGTATAAAGACATTTTCTCTATTGTATAATCAGGCTAGCTCCAATTTGACGTGTCTGATGCAACCAAATAAGCATCTAAATAAAATCCATATTCTCTATTCCCTGCAGCAGTTTTGTTCATTCTTGCAGCCCAGTATTCATCTTTAACCAGTTTGTACTGCTCATCATTTTTATCTAAATGTGATAATTGACTAAATAAATCTTTAATTTGAGTTAAAAAATCTTTCTTTTGTTTTCCGGCTTCTTCAGCTTTATCCTGATAATAAGCAATTTTGTCTTCTCTTTCTTGTTTTAATTCTTGATTTTGAAAATTAAATAATGGAGTAGTCATTAATGCGTCTTTTCTTACAGAACTTCTGTTGCCGTTTTCATCTACTACAACAACATAATCAGTATATGAAGAAACAACAGTTACTTTCTTGCCGTCAACGAAAGCTGTCTCATTTGTATTAAATTCGTTTGTTACTCCAAAAGTCATAATATCTCTCCGTATTATAATAAAGTTTTTTACTTCAAAAAAATTGCCTTTTGGGGTAAAAATTATGTTAACAAATTGTTTTAAAGATAGAAAAAAGATAGAAAAGTTTTGCAAAATTGATATGTACGTAACTGAGGCGGGCGCTGTGTTTTAACGTTTTAGTTTTGTTAAAATTTTGACAAAATTTTGTGTAAAGTTTCGTAAAGTTTAATTAAAATTTGTAAATAAATTGTTATAAAGAGTTTACTTTTTTTATATGTTGAAGAAATAATGTTGTAGTAAGAAGTATATATCACAAATCTGATGAACAACTACAAGGAAAGTATGTTTGATTAAATCTTCTCAAAGGATGAGAAAAAAGATTTAAGAAAATGTGTAGCAAAATCGTTTAAATAGGAAGACGTTTATCGGAGTACAAGGAAAGGTACATATTCAAAATTAAGAGAGTATAGAAGTCGGCTGTATTATGCCGGCAAGATCGGGCTGACCCAACAGCCTCCCAATTAAGCTGCATATGGAGTATGCGGTATTAGAGTGTATTAAGTACGTATCAAAGAGAAAGGAGATCCCAACTATGGCACTCACAATCAACACAAACCTTGCTTCTTTAATTGCACAAAGAAGTTTAAACAATGCGACTAACGGAATGAATACTTCGTTAGAAAGAATGTCTACAGGTTACAAAATTAACCACTCAAAAGACAATGCTGCAGGTTATTCAATCGCTAACAAGTGGGAAACACAAATAGGTTCATTAGATGTAGCCGCAAACAACGCTGCAACAGGTATGGACTTATTAACTACAGCTGAAGAAACTTATTCTTTGTTAACCAGCCACTTACAACGTGTCAGAGATTTGACCGAACAAGCTGCAAACGGAACTTATGGTTCTGCTTCATTAAAATCAATTCAAGCAGAGGTTTATGCAAGATTGCAAGAAATCAGCCGTATTTCAGCAAATAGTGAATTTAACGGCATCAAATTAATGGCATATACTAAAGATAATGATGGTAGCGGTTTAACTTCAGGCGGTATAAATCTTCAAGTTGGTTTATATGCTGATGAAAATTCAATTATCAATTTGAACGTAAGTTGTTTTAAAGATGCTAGTGTTAGCGGTTTGTTCAGTAACTTGGCAAGCTTTAATGATTTAAAAACTTTATTAACAAGTGCGGTTGACGGTACAAAAGTAGTGTACACAAATGATATTGAAGGACATTTAAATGAAGCTGTAGGTTTAAATGCTATAGCGGCTGCATGTACCGGTTTGATTATGACAGATTATGATGGAGATGAGGATAAAGCTACATTCATATTACAGGGTACTGACGGTAAAGGTGCTAACCAAATGTTAGCATTCATTGATGATGCAATCAATGAAGTTTCTGAAAGAGCTACAAAAATCGGTGCAGCTCAAAACCGTGTAGAATCTGCTATGACTGCGCTTGATGTGCAATCAAAAAATATTGCATCATCATTATCTACACTTAGAGATACTGACGTTGCTTCAGAATCTTCTAATTATATTCAACAACAAATCTTGCAACAAGCTTCAGCAACATTGTTGTCTACAGCTAACCAGTTGCCAAGTATTGCGTTGAACTTAATCTAAGGAAAGAGATATGAATAAGGATAATTCACTAATTATGTGCAAGTTGGTTGATTAGGGATTACGTACGTAGGGCGAATTCGTGAAAACGAATTCGCCCTCTTTACCTAATTACACTGAGAATTTTTATGGTAGTATTTAGCTATGGATATCATTAAGGAAGATTTATTAAATATAAAAAAAAGATTAGAAGAAGCTCTTACAGAGCCTTTATTTAATAATTTGCTCAAAGATTTTGTCAGTAACGGCTCAAAGTTTATTCGTTCAACTCTCACTATTCTTTATTTAAGGTCTCAAAATATTGAAATTAATGAAAATATCTATAGACTTCTTGTTGCGGGAGAATTTATTCATAATGCATCACTTTTGCACGACGATGTTATTGACAATGCGGAATTACGCAGAGGGAATCCAACTTTAGCAAAAGAATATGATGCAAAACTAGCTATTTTGGCAGGGGATTATTTATTATCTCTAGCATTAGATAATCTTTTGAAAATTAACAACTCAGAAGTTATAGATATATTTAAAAACTCAACCAAAAACATGACGGAAGCTGAGATAAAACAATATTTTTTGCGTTATAAAAAGACATCAAAAGAGGATTACATAAATATTTGTTTAGGAAAAACCGCAAGTCTTTTTTCTGCAATACTTGAATGCTGTGCAATTTTAACTACAAATTTCGGAGAAGAAGCAAAAAAATTAGGACAACTATTTGGAATCTGTTTTCAGATAAACAATGACCTAAAGACTGATTCTGCTTCAATTGATAAGCTAAACGGAATTCAAACAGCACGAGATATTTTGGGGATTGAAAAAACGACCGCTTTATTAGATAATTACAAGCAAGAGATGTTGGGGATAGTTAAAAAATTCCCTGATAATATTTATAAAAAAGAATTAGAGGGTTTAATTAAATCATTATGATAGATAAAGAAAAATTTAAAGCGGGATTAAAAGAAACCGTAGATACAGTTGTATTTGTTGTTGTTGCAGTAATTTTAATAAGATTTTTTATAGCAGAATTAAGATGGATTCCGTCAGGGTCAATGCGTCCGACTTTATTAGAAGGTGATAGGATAGTTGTTGAAAAATTGACAAAATTCCCTAATGTTATAGCTGAGCACAAATTTGAAAACACACCAAAGCGTGGTGATGTAATGATTTTTTATCCTCCGTTCGTAAAGCTAAAGACAGATGCTTGGTCTGTATTTAGCAGACTGACAGGATTTTTTTGCAAAGATATTGCATACATTAAAAGAGTAGTAGGCTTGCCGGGAGAGAAATTTGAAGTAAAGAAAACTTCTGATGGCAGATATTTTGTTTATATTAATGACAAACGCTTAGACGAAGAATATATTATGAGTGAATACGATTATCATCTATGTAAAGATAATATGTATTGCGGACCGTTTATTATTCCGGAAGATAATTATTTTATGATGGGTGATAATAGAGGAAACTCTCAAGACAGTCGTTTCTGGGGGACTTTACCAAAAGACAGATTCATCGGGCGCGCCGTATTTACATTCTGGCCTCCGAAGAGAATCGGAATTATTGATTAATAAAGCTTAAGACTTGCAATAATAATATCTTTGTTTTAGAATAACTTTGTACAAAATTGCTTATAAAGGTGGTGAATATACGATGGCAGAAGTTAAAGTAGGCGAAAACGAAAGTATCGAAAGTGCATTACGTAGATTCAAAAAGAAAATCCAAAAAGCTGGTATTCTTTCTGAAGTAAAAAAACGTGAAAGATATGAAAAGCCTAGCGTTAAGAGAAAACGCAAATCAGAAGCAGCTCGTAAACGCAAAGTATAATTAAAGAAGACTCGGTTCTAAGGAATCGAGTCTTTTACTTTATAGAATTCTTTGTATAAAATAAAAATATGATTTCACTTTTACTCGCAATAATTATAAGAATATTTTCAAATTCATACTTAAATGTTTTTCAAAAACTTTTAACAAAAAATGGAGAATATTCTTCAATAGTTAATTTTTATACCTATTTAGGGCTGACTGTAATTGGCTTTTTTATTTGTCCGATTCCGCAGTTTAAGTTAGATTTTTTACCTTACATTCTTGCTATGGGGTGTATGGGAGCACTCGGAAACTTTTTCATAATTAAAGCTCTATCCTGTGGTGAACTTTCTGCGGTTGCTCCTATAAATTCTTATAAACCTATTATTGCTTTGATTTTTGGGATTTTTTTACTTAACGAATATCCCGGAATTATGGAGTTATTTGGAATAGTTCTAATCTTAATAGGAACAATAATTCTTGCTCAAAGCAAAATTTTCTTTACAAAAGCTACTTTATATAGATTTATAGCCTTGTTTTTATTGGGAACGGAAGCTATATTTATTAAAAAAGTGATTTTGTTAACAGATATAAATTCGACTTTTTTATATTGGGTTGTTACAGGTTTTATATTTTCTATATTTTTTGCTCTGGTAACAAAACACCCAATAAAACTAAAAACCTCAAATATAAAATTACAAATAGCTTTGATTGTGCT
>CAYSIO010000095.1:0-5805 GCA_964431115.1 uncultured Vampirovibrio sp. | reverse complement strand
AAATAAGAGTCAACAAGGGATTTTGAGTTTATTTCAAATTTTACAAAAGTTTACATTAGAAAGTGATTGAGTGATTGAGGGGGCAGAGTGATTGAGTAGCGTGCGTTGTAACGCACGAAAAAGGTGCGTCAAACGACGCACCCGACTTTGCTAGTTAAATGACGTTCTCTACCTACAATAACTAAAACTACAAGCGCCACTCGTTTTCTGAAATTTTATATGCATTATACTCCGGAGATAATACTCTATAGATACCGTCTTCAGCAAAAATATTAGGTAACAAAAGTTTGTTCATTTTAGCTAAATAGTTTTGTATAGTCACCCTATTTGCTAGTGCATACGGTTTTGTAACAAATGCTTTTAAGAAAATATTGTTAGCTACAGCTCCTTTTTCAGGACTAAGAAGACATTTTAATACCGGAACTCTTTCCAATAAACATTTACCCCAAGATGTATTAGGCAAATTTATTAAAAAGCCTCTGACAGCACCGTCAGCCAACATTTCCATAGTAGAATCATATGTAAAATTATTTAAATTTATATACTCGCCTTCAGCTCTATTAAGAGTTGCTGTCTCAACAAACTCAATAATAGTAGGTAATGCCGTTGAAACACCCTTCCCTACAGGATGAGAAGAAAATTTATTTATTAAAGTTGGAACAATTGTTCTTAACCCTACTTCGTAAAAAACATTGGTCAATATTTTGTTTTTTGTTGCATTTAAATAATTTGATGATACACCACAACTTGAGGCAAATTGCTCCAGTTTATCTTCAGGCTTCGCGTTTTCGTCATTGTGTATTTCATAATAATTTTCTATTTTTTCACAAGAAAATGTTGTTCCTGTAATCTCTAAATATCTATTTAAAAATATTTTCGCGTCTTCTTCTGTATTTATTTCAAATTCACATAGATTTTCTAAGCTTTCATTTTGATTATATATATCACTTCTTATTGATTCTGCTGATTTAACTTCTAAAACTTCCTTAATAACTTCGGGCTTATCATTACTTAACCAATCCAAAACTTTGTTATCAAACATACAAACACCTGAAGTTAAGAATTCCGGTAAATCTATTCCGTCTTTTTTGGCAGTTTTTTTTATAAAATCTGCAGCTTCTGGTCCAAGAAAAACTTCCAACATTGACACGGAATTTATAGCTTCTTTATAAACACCATAATTCATTTCTTCTAATGCTTTTTTATTTTGCTCTTGAATTAAAATTTTTGCCTTTTGCAGAGAATCTTTTACCTTTAAAACATCAACTTTTCCATCAGCTGTTCTAGGCAAATTTTTATAAGCTAAATCATTATCCCTATCCAAATTATGCGCTGAATCAGCAAATTTCATGTATTCAGCCGGAATCATTCTTTCAAAAAACTCAGGCGTCAAATCTTCTAAAAAACTGTTAATAGTATCAATCGAATTTGTAGTAGTATCGGCTGTATAAGTAAGAGCTTGTTTATTATCATTGCCGACACTAGTCATATCACTCTTTTTAGGCTCAAAAACACAATTAATAAAATTACTGACTTTAATATAGTCGACAGATGTTCTACTACTATCATTATTTATTTTAGATTCAGCAACTTTTAAAACCATATGAGCTCTCCTATATATATAAAATATATACAAAAGAGCTGATTGCCCTACTCCTCACCCATCCCATCATATCATATCATATCATATCATATAGCAGATTTTACAAGGGTTTCAGCCTGTTGTAAACTCATCTTTACATTTGTTAACAATTGCTTATTTATTAAGTTTTGTTACAAAAATCAGTCAAAAAGTAGATTGGGCATTCTTGCCCAACAAAAATATTTAAAACTATCAGACAAAAGCGGGATTCCAGCACTACGTGCGAGAATGACAGGGGCAAATACCCCAATCTCTCCAACGGAGAGAAAAGAATTCCTTGATGAACGAAGTGAATTTAGAAATTCAAGAGAGGGTTCAACAAAACAAACCCCAAATAATTTTGAAGACAGTTCCCTCACCCCAACCCTCTCCCTAAGGAGAGGGTTGGGGTGAGCGTCAGCGAACTTAATAATTTTCAATTTTACATTTTCAATTTTCCATTAAAAAATATTTAAGCATTTTGATTGGGTTGGTAAACTCAACAAACATACCCCATAATTTACCCCTTAATTTACCCCTAATATTTACCTCATTTACCTCAAGCAAAATCTTTCCATAGCTTTAACAAAACCGTCTTCATAGACAGAATCAGTAATGTAATCTGCGATTTCTTTCAACTCGTCGGTTGCATTACCCATTGCAACCTTAATACCACCTGCTTGAAGAAGCGCAATATCATTATTTTGATCACCAATCGTTAAAATTTCTTCCCTTTTTAATCCCCAATAGTTTTGCAAAAATTCGACTGCACATTTTTTAGAAGCTTCAGGGTTAGAAAATTCTAAAAAATACGGAGTTGATTTAACTATATACAAATCAGGGAAAATATTTTGTAGCTCTTTTTCATACCTGCTGATACGTTCCGGATTAAAATAATCAATAGCTAATAATTTATTAATTTTATCTTTTTTAATTTCAGAAAACTTTTTAACAGTATGTTCGGTATGCAAATTATTACAATATCTTTGGACCTCATAACATTCATTTTCTGAATAAAGAATATCATCATTATACAAATTTATATGTATATTTTCTTTTTCTGCCCATTCAAGAATGCGAAAAGTTTGTTCCTCTGTTAAATATTTCTCATAAAGGACTTCGCCGTTTTCAACAACAAGTCCGCCCTGATAAGAAACAACCGGAGTTTTTAACCCCAAATCTTGTGCAATTTTTGTTGCGGCTGCATTCATTCTGCCCGTTACTAAAACAACCTTAATTCCTTGCTCATCAAGTTTTTTAATACATTCTTTTACACCTGAAGTAAATTCTCTTTCAGGAATAAAAATTGTTCCGTCGATATCTGTCGCTACAAGTTTAATCATATAACCATATTACTATAAAAAAAGAAAAGCACCTGTAACAGGTGCGTAAATTTGGTTAATTAATAAGGTATTTTTAAATAAGGTTAAATTATTGGAATTATTTTTTAAATAAAGATTTTAATTTATCAAAAAGACTTGGTTTTGTTGCTTGCGAAGTAGGACATTTCTTACCTTTAAGCAAGCACATCAAAGTTGCTATTATGATACCGCCGGAAGCTAGTCCCTTTAACCAACTCGGAGCGTTCATAACAGAGTTGAAAGCCTTACGAACAGAATAACCTTCTCTGTCTTGAATCGGAGAATTATTTCTACTGACAAAAACATCCGGAGATGTATATGTGTCATATAAATAACCTCCTTGCGCCTGTCTCAAATACTGTGAGCCGTTAAGCGAAGTCGGTCCGATATTATAATTTAAAGGTGAATTAGTAAACCCATGTCCCATCCCCATACCGGAAAGCTGCGCTTGACCTGAAGCTGTCATTGGAACCGTTTCGTAAGCTTCATACGGTATGTGATTAATAATACCATTATGATATAAGTAATCTAAAGAACCCGGTAGGATTGCCATCTTTAAAACACCTTTTCACTAACACTACATTTATATAAAGTTTTTTGTGTTTTAAAAATTGCCTTTTTATTTTTTTATATTAAGTTTTGTAAAGCAACTATTCTTCTTCAGACTTTTCCATTGCACGTTTTAAAATATTTCTATCAAGTTTTTTGGTTGAATATTTTTTATTAGAAGCTTCCATTAATTTTTCACTTGGTTTTTTGGAAGAACGTTTTTTGGGCTTATCTTCTTTAGCAACATAAAGCTTTCCCCCATTCAATTCTTTATACCACATTCCCCAAAGAATTGAACGAAGCGGTAAAGTATATTGAATAAAAATTTGAGCAATAAAAGTTCCCACTGCAAACAGCGCAATCTTTTCAACATTCAGAGGAGGCAAATACAGATATGATAATACATCATTCCAAGCGTTCAAAGGCAACTCTTGAATAATCGGAGTTACTATTCCTGATAGCCATAGTGTTATATGCGTATATTCACAAAAGATATTAACTAAATTTGGAATTAATACATAAGTAAGCGCACCCACAAGAGCTAATAACAAGAAGGTTGAAGCAAAATGACCTTTCACCAGTTGCAAACTTCTTTTGACACAACCAATAGGAGAAAGTTCCGGTTCATAAGTAAACACTTGGAATACAAGTACAAAAAATACGGCTAATACTCCGCAAGGTACCCAGAAAAATGGAATAACAGATATTAGAGAAAATATTCCAAATAAAAACCACAATCCTACAAAAGGTAACGTTCTGCGTTTGATTAACTCTGTATGAGCATCGAAATCATAAACTTTTCCGGATTTAAGCATATTTTCAAGCATTGAGTTTACTGCACCATAAGCAACAAGATATTCCCAAAAAGCTTTAACAAAAATAGCTAATCCCGGAAGAGTTATTAGTATAGATATTATTACTAACAATGAAAAATTATCTAAAGCCGGAATTTTTTGAATTAAATTCGGCATATTTATTGCATAAAAATATGTTAACAGAAATACCAGTATCAACCCGGCAAGTTGACCTAAAACAGGAAAAGTCATGTATTTAACAAATTTATCAAAGTTTGAAAAGTATAACCCTACAGATTCAATAAATATATTTAACGGTGTATTTTTCTTTTTTGCCATTAATTGCCCCCTCACCCCAACCTTCTCCCTAAGGAGAGGAAGTTAGACTCAAACTTTTCTCTCCTATACAGAAATGCTCCGGAATGTTGTTCACATTATTTACCCCTTATTGTATTATAAATATATGGAAAACTTAAGAGAATTATTAAATACCTTTACAAAAGAAGATTATCCACAAAAAGTCAATCTCCATATACATACCACTTGTTCAGACGGTTTAGGGAATTACGAACAAATCGTTATTTCAGCAAAAGAAAAAGGTTATAAATTAATCGCAATAACTGACCATAACACTATTGAAGCTCACAAAAACATTCAAGACAATATTTTACTTACCGGTGTAGAATTTGATTGTTGGTTCGGTTATGTGTTTATACATTTATTGGCATACGGGATAGATATAAACCATCCTGATATTTCCCCATTCTTAGCTAAGACAAAAAAAGATACAGAAGACGTTATCCCAAGACTTTTTGCAAAAAGAAATGTAAAAAAACTGATTAAAGCAATCCATAATGCGGGTGGAATTGCAGTACTTGCACATCCGGCTTGTTGTTGGGCTATTAGTTTAGAAAAGCTTATTACAGACTTAATGAAAAATGGTTTAGACGGAATTGAAACATATTATCCTTATCCCAGATTTAGAAAATTCGCCAAATTTCATTCCGCCGAAAAGGTTTTCAAAATTGCAGAAAAATACCCGCAATTACTAAAAACGGGCGGAACAGATTTTCATGGTGACAGATTCTGATTTTGTAGTAAGTCTATAGCAAATTCAAGCTGCGAATCTTTATTTAAAATTTTATCAAGTATAGAATTTTTAACTGTATAATCCGGTTGAACCCCTTTTTTATGAATATCATTTCCATTCGGCGTCAAATATTTTTTCACGGTAAAATTAAGCCCTGCGTCATTTGGTAGCTTTTCAAACTTTTGCACAATGCCTTTACCAAAAGATGTTTTTCCGACCAACTTAGCACGGTCATTATCTTGCATCGCTGCTGCAAAGATTTCACTGGCAGAAGCCGAAGTCTCATCTATTATTACAACAAGCGGAATATCGGTCATAAGATGTTCATTCGCTTTTACAACTTCTGCTTTTCCGCATCTCTTATCATTCTTTGAAAATCAGGACGGTTGT
>CAYSIO010000094.1:0-5871 GCA_964431115.1 uncultured Vampirovibrio sp. | reverse complement strand
GAACAATTTCCAAATTTCCGATGATATGGGAAATGTGGAAAACTTTAATTCTTTCACAAGAAAACTCTTCCAAAAAGGAATTATTTATGTATATGACGGAACATTTACTTCTGAAGGTTTGGAAGGTATTCATTTTCAATATGCATTGAGATGGGCAGATAAAAATCCTCAATCATATTATTGGTTTAGAATGAGCAATATTAAAGATACAAATTTAGGACTTGGTGTTGTTCCAAAAAATAAAGAAAACTTAAGATTCAGACTTATTAACTCTCCAATGGTTTGGGATGAATCTGTCGGGAAACCGGTTGAGAATAAGACTTATAATCCAAATAAAGAAACATATATTCAAATTTATGACGGTTCACAAGTTACTGATGAACAGCTATCAAAACTGGATAAACCTATCGAAAACTATGAAAAAATAAAATCCGGAAACCTTCTTGCAATTAATAGTCATGACGATACTTTAATTAATTATATTTGTCAGGTCGATCCAAAAGAGGTTGTTGACAGATTTGACGCGTTTGTAGATTTTAATAAAAATAATCCAAATCCTTTGAAATTGAATTCTCCGGACGGTACAATACTTTTCTCTCAATTCTCTAACTTTAGATTTGATAAGAAAACAGAAGGAGGTTTTGTAGCTTGGGACGCGAATACTGATATGGTAAAACTGCTTTATCATGTTTCAGGCTATGATGAAAAAATTCTTCAAGCAATAGTGGATCGTTCTGAAAAAGATTTTGAACTAACGTTGTTACAAATCGGCGCGTTTGAAGTTCAAGATATGGCGCTTCAAGCGGGAAGATATTGGACAGGTAAAGTTAAAGATACTCAGACAATTTATTCTGCACAAGTTCTAAGAGGTGCAAAAACTGCAGATAAGATTCAGGAACTTATTAATAACGGTCTTTTGCCTAAAGAAGCGGCTTTAAGTCAAGGGATAATTGATAATGTTATCAATGGATATTATAGACTTGAACCAAAAGGTATTTTGAGAAGTGACGAAGTAATGGTCAAGTCTTTAATGAAATTGCCGTTGGATTCATTGGAGTTTGCTGAAAATACTGTAGGAGTTTTATCTACATCTTATTTATCAAATCGGGCAACGAGTGAAGAAACTTTAGGAAAAACAAGGTTTGAACTGTTATCAGAAGATAATCCTCATCTTCTTGAACCGTATAAAAATATTTATACAAAAATGAATATTTTATATCAGGATGAAATCAAAGACTTTGCCAATGAAGTTATAAAACAAGTAAATGAAACTTCTGTAGAAAAACTTCTTGATGAAAATGGTGAATATACTGAGTATGGTGAATATGTTGTAGAGCTACTTGCTCCGAGTATTGCAAAATATGCATTACTCAAATCTTTGACGGGTGATAAGTTAAAAACAAAAATACTACCTAATGGTGAAATAACTTATGATTATAGGAATATAAAAGAAATAACAAGTCTTAAATCTTTAGGAATTAACGCAGTAAATCCGGAGGATGAGGCTGAGCAACTTTATAAACTTATAGAAAAAGGAATAAAAAAACTAAATTCGTCTGATATAGAATACGTTGCACAGTCTGTTTCACAGAATATTCAAGGTACAAGCCTTAATAGCTTTAGATTAGCAGAGGTTATTGTTAAAAGAGCAGGTTTGGGGCTTTCTTGGAGATTAGATGCCGCGAAAGACGTGATGGATCAAGATGCAGTGAGAAATGGGGATACTCATTTTGATGAGTCTTGGCAGTATGTTATAGATTTTTGGAAATTATTTGTTCAACAAGTAAAGAAAGAAAATCAAAATTCTTATATAGTAGCGGAAATTACTGATATAGAAGAGCTTATGAAGTCTTCTCTCGGCGAAAGAGCTAATGTTTATGAGAAACCTGAAAATGTCGGAAATAAATTTTTAAGCGTACCTGATGCGACGACGAAATTCTTTAATGAAACAGGTATTACATCCGAAGCCGCATATTCTTATTTCTTTACTGATTTATTAAAAACTTTTTCGGCAGAATTCGAAAAGGGCACTTTCTATCAGTACGATAACAGAAGCAGTAATTTTATATGGAAAGTTCTTGACTTGATTGAGACTCGTGGCGTTGATTTTATAAGAAATCTGTTTACTTTTGCAGGTAATCACGACAAACCGAGAATTCTTCACGGTCTTTCTTTGGATATGGGTTTGTTCTATGCAAATCTGGGGATTTTTAATAATAACGGTGATTTAAATTTTGAAGAAAACAGAAAGCACAGAATTGAAGCAATGCTTCAATTAACTAATTCTGAAAGTTTACAAGATTTACCTTTAGAAGCAATGCTGAATATTGATAATCCTGAATACTTTAATACGGTTAGTACCAAAGCTGTTGCTATGAGCCAACTTTTAAGATCTGCAATAAATGAAACTCTTCCTAAACTGGCAACTGAGGATGAAATTAAATATTTAAAATCAGCTCTTGTCGACTTAACTAACGGTAACTTCATGGATATCGGCTCAAATACTCAGATGTCTACTATTGACATAAAAGAGCTTTCAAGCCTTGAGAATGCCCTTAAGTATATGTTAAAAGAAGCTGATATTTACTTATCCGAAGACGAAATTAAGCCGATTTTGGATAGGGCTCGTGAAACTTGGATGGTTGAAAAATATTACGTACAAGGTGATTTTGATTGGGGTGAACCAAATGCTTCTGTCGGAGAAATAAACAGAAGTCGAGCAGAAGTAATTTTAAGAGGCGACAAACAAGGTATCCCTTCAAAAGAGTCGGATTATAAGAAATATAGTTTATATGCCGTTAATGTTGCCGGACTTCTCAGAGAATCGTTCTTTGCTGTAAGAGGCCATGACCCTGATGTAGCGCGTAGATTTTTAGTTGCCCAAAAAGATTTTATTAAAAAATTTGACAGAAAAACTGTTGAAGAAAAACGTTCAGCTTTGCCGATTGAAGAAAACTCAGCTGTTTCAATGGCTAAGGATGGTTATGCTGCTATTAATATAGAAAATGCGGTGGAAATGCTCATTAGACAAGCTGAGCATAAGGCTCGTAAAGACGGTAAGCTTGCTGAGAACGAACATTTTACAAATGCAAACAAGATTCGTACAAGTGTTTACCAAAACGCTGTTGAGCCCGGCATGCAAAAAGAAATTATTATGTATGCTTTTCTTCAAGCATTAGTCGGTATTATGGCAGTATATGGCGGTGATGAGTTAGGTATGAGCGGTTGGGAATATAAAGCGAAAAATATTACACTTCAAAATAGAAATGCTATTCCTTGGTCAGAACTAAAAGAAGGTCCGTTCAAAGAAATTCGAGAAAAAATGCATAAAGAAATGAAGGAAATTATAGCAATGAGATCCGAAGAAGGCATGAGTGCTCTGAATAACGGAACTCCTTATTTCTTGAATACTTCATCCGGTGATGTTCCTGCGTTTTTGATGCAGGATGCATACGGTAATATGACAGTTTCTTTATTTAATGCAAATGATATCGATCCAAGACACAGAGTCGATTATTTCGAAAAATTTGGAATTACTCCTGAAAATAAAAAGAAATTCTTTGAATCAAATAATATTGAATCAATAAATCCGAATAATCGTTTTGTTCCTATTCAAAGAAATAAAGAAGTTGACTATATTGAACTCGGTGCAGGCATTGCATTGCCTATCGGATTGACTTTTATGAATTCTGATGTAAGAGACAAGGCAGTTTATGTGGTTGAAAGAATAAAGGATAAACTTTGTATAGTTAAAAAAGGCGGAAAGATAAAAATAAATGGTAAAACCTCTAAAAATGGTGTGCTGTTACTTAAGTACATTAGAAATAAGATGAATAATATTGGATTTAGAGGTGATAATAGAGTTTATAACAAACAATTTAATATTGTTACTAATCCATATCAAAAAATAGAAAATCCTATTGAAGGTGAAAAACTATCGATTTTAGCAAGATAAAATTAATATGAGGTGTTGATTGAGAGTTGGTTCATTAGATTGTACGATACAAAAATCTTATTTGCCTAGAAAACAAGGAACTCTTGCTGTGCCTGCATTTAAAGCGATTAGGCCAAGCATATTTGGTAGGATTCATGATTTTAGTGATGGTGATACTACAACTCAAAAAATTGATCCGATAGAGACTGTTCCTCAAAACTCCGTTCTGGATGCAAAAGAATTGTTTAAATACGGTATTGAGGCTATTGATGATAATACATTGTTTATAGCAACCAATAACAGAAAAGATACAAATATTATTTTAAATCGCTATAAGGAAAATATTGAAATTCCTATTTTTAAAACTTATATTTTAGAAGTTAATCAAGGAAATTCTGAAATCTGGCATAAAGAACTTGATACAAATTTTGCAATTTATAAAAAAAATGACGAATACTATATAATGGGGCTTGGTTCAATATTTGGTGTCTTTTTAGACAAACCCGGTGAAAAATCTAGCATGTTAAAACCCGGCGAAGTAAAAAAATTAAGCCCTGATACGATAATCCAATTTGGACTAAGTAGTATTAACGGTGAAAATGCAACAGTCAGGTTCGAAATCCCAGAAAAATTTAATCCTGAAAATGCGGACAAGTTTTTGGAGAAAAAAATTACTTTAGATCCTACTGTACATAATGCAAATGCAATTGCGGCAATAACTAAAAAAGTAAATAATAAAAAGGATAAAATCAAAAAAGAATTCACTTTTGCTGATATTGGTGGTTTAGACCATGTTATTGAAGATTTGAGAAAATTTGTAATTCGTCCGATTAATTATCCTGAAGTTTTTGAAAACATAAGATTAAATAAAGGTATACTTCTATATGGCCCACCTAGATGTGGTAAAACTCTTATTGGTAGAGCACTAGCGAATGAAGCTGGAATAGACTTTAAGTACATGAATGCCAGTGAATTTACTAAATCGACACATGGTGCTTCTGAAGAAAAAGCAAGAGATGTGTTCCAAGAATTAATGGAAAAGCCCTCTATTTTATTTATTGATGAAATCGATGGTATTGGAAAACAACGTTCCGGTAGTGGAAATGCTCATTATGATGATAAATTTTTAACTCAACTTTTAGGACTGATGAGTGATTTAGAAAAAAGCAATACAATGTCTTTTGTAATGGCTGCGACAAACCGGAAAGACTTATTGGATATTGCGCTTCTAGCAACCGGTCGTTTTGGTTTGCACATAGAAATTCCATTACCGAATGCCGAAGCTATGGAACAAATATTTAATATCCATGCTAAAAATCAAAATTTCACAGACGATGTCTCTATTAAAGATTTTATACCTTTAATGCTTGAGAAAAATTTTAATGGTTCTGATATTGCAGAAATGATTACAAATGGCTATTTTAATGCGCTTGAAAGGCTTGGTTTTAATCGTAAAATGGATGCTAAGACATTTACATACAATGATTTAAAATCTATTAAGATATCAAAAATAGATTTAACAAAAGCTTTTGAAAAACTAGCTAAACAAAAAGTTTAAAATCCGATTGCGTAATTAAAAATACGTTTTTTTGTAGATTTCGGTGTTGCATCCATATTGTCTACAGTTATTGCTTGTGTTTCAATAACTTGTCCTGCACGCTTTAGCATATTATTTTTTTGGAATGTTTTATCAACATTATTAAAAGATTTTAGTTTGTCCAGTTGGTTTTGTAAATCAGCGTTTTCATTATTTAGAATAACAGTTTGACGGCTCAAATCGTTTAATTGCATTTCGCAAGAAAGTACAAAATAGTAGCTCACTACAACGACTGCAATAAGTGCGCTGATAAGAATACATAGCATTTTATTTACACGTTTAATGGCCATTTGTCGAACTACATTCTCCTTTGGAAAGTACCCTTCTATTATACTATTAT
>CAYSIO010000093.1:0-5919 GCA_964431115.1 uncultured Vampirovibrio sp. | reverse complement strand
CTTCGGCTCCGGTACATCCGGTATAGAAGCAATCAATATGAATCGTCGTTGTATTGGCGTAGAATTAAAAGATGAATTAGCTGAAAAAGTGTCAGAAAAATTCACCCCAAAACAACTTGTAACTGATGTTAATATTATCTGTGCAGATTCAGCAAGTGAACTAGCCAAAGAAAAGATTAAAGCAAGACTTGATATTATGGGCAAAAAACAAGCTCAATTGTTAATGTTGCACCCACCTTATGATGATATTATCAAGTTTTCAGACAAAAAAGAAGATTTATCAAATTGCGCAACTACGGAAGAGTTTTATGATTTGTTTGAAAAAGTTGCAAAAAATGGGTATGATTTATTAGAAAAAGGGAGATTCGCATGCTTAATTATTGGTGATAAATATGCAAATTCTCAACATATTCCTTTAGGATTTGAATGCATGGCAAGAATGAACAAACTAGGCTTCATCACCAAAGCTATTATTATTAAAGACATGCAAGGCAACGAAAGAGCTAAAGGTAAAACAGCGAACCTATGGCGATACAGAGCTCTAGCAGGCGGTTTTTATATTTTTAAACATGAATATGTTATGGTCTTTCAAAAGGTGTAATATGGAACAGATGCCTTTGATAAAAGAAGTACAAGAAGGATTAATTATTAGAATTAAAATTGTACCTTCATCTTCGAAAAACGATATTATTTTAGAAGAAGAGTTTATCAAAATAAAAGTTACTGCCCAACCTATTGAAAATAAAGCAAATAAAGCTTTGGTAGAATATTTGTCAAAAACTTTTAAAGTTGCCAAAACAAACATTGAGATTATAAAAGGTGATATTTCAAAAGAGAAAACAGTATTAATTAAAACACAAGACTCAAAAAAACGTTCAGATATAATATCACAATTGACAAAATAAAATAAAAAATATAGTATAAAAATAGTTATAAATAAGAAGGTAGACTATGAATAAACGTTGGTATGATATAGATCCCACAGTAAGTTTAGCGGTTAGTTTGATGAGAAATGCAAATATAATGACCCAATATAAATGTGCGGATTATATTATTAAAAAATCAAAAGAAAACGGAATTGATTTATCTGAAAATATCATCACCGACGCTTTTAATTATGTACTTAGACGTTGGTACGATACTGACCAAAAAATTGCTGAATCTTTTGAATATTTAAAATTATTGCCGGATGAACTACAAAAAGAAACAGCTTTAGAGTTAATTAACCTTCTTCAAGAAGAAGAAAATCATTAATATGGAACTCTTACTTAATCCGGCAGTTATATCTATTGTTTTATTATGCTTTTTATGTTTGAAAAAAGTTAATGTTTTGCTGGCAATAGTAGTTTCATCAATTATGGCAGGCATTTTGTCAGGAATGAGCATAAAAGATGTAATGGATACATTCATTTCAGGAATGGGCGGTAACTCTGAAACAGCTCTAAGCTATATACTTTTAGGCGCTTTTGCTGCAACAATGGCACATTCCGGATTTACAAATATTCTGTCTGAAAAAATTACAAAAATAATTTCCGGTAAAAAATATATATTACTGTTAATTTTAACATTAATTGCAATGGCATCGCAAAACATTATACCGATACACATTGCATTTATTCCTATAATAATACCACCTTTATTAAGCACAATGAATGCGTTAAATATAGACAGAAGAACTGTAGCTTGTGCACTTGCCTTCGGTCTAAAAATGCCTTATATCACAATACCGGTAGGCTTTGGGCTTATCTTCCAAAACTTAATTGCAGATAATATGGTACAAAACGGAGTTAATGTTCTAAGAAGTGATATATGGAAATCAACTGCAATTCTTGGTCTTGCGATGATAGTTGGCTTATTAATCTCTTTATTCGTATATAGAAAACCGCGTAAATACGAAGACAAGCCTCTCAATTTTTCCATGCCGGAAAATATTGAATGCAATAAATACACCTTTTGGGTTGTTACAGTTGCAGCGATATTAACATTTTTAGTCCAATTAATTACACACTCACTACCATTAGGCGCATTAGTAGGATTAGGAATAATATTTACTCTAAAAGTTCTGCCTAAAAATAAAATGGACCATATGATGAACGAGGGAATATATTTAATGGGATATGTTGCTTTTGTAATGCTTGTTGCAGCAGGATTTGCGGCGGTGCTAAAATCATCCGGAGCTATAGAAAGCTTGGTTAATCTTACATTAAATATTCTTCCGAATAATATAATGTTTACTTCTCTTTTTATACTATTACTCGGTCTCTTTATTACCATAGGTATAGGAACATCATTTGGCACAATTCCTATTTTAGCGGTCCTTTTTGTACCTATCTGCGCAAAAATGGGATTTAACACTTCTCAAATAGTGGTTTTATTAGCAGCAGCTGCGGCGTTGGGTGATGCAGGTTCTCCTGCTTCTGATACAACTCTCGGACCAACATCAGGGCTTAATGCTGACGGACAACATAATCACATTTTTGATACCTGTATCCCAACATTCTTGCACTATAATATTGCTTTAATTCTTTTTGCATTAATTGGTATATATGTTTTCAGCTAATAAATTAACCATTCAATCCGAAATTAAAATCTTCTTGAATATTAGTTGATAACATTGATTTATAAGATTCTAAGTAAACTTTAATTTCTTCTAACTCTGCACTGGATGTAGTAATTTGAGCATCAAGTTGAGTTTCCCAAGATGTTAATTCATCAAGTTGATCCTGGAATTGAGCAGTAATTCTATCAATTTCTTCTTCAAAATCAGGAATTTCAGTATAATCTTTATATTGTTCTTGTAAAGCTTCATCACCTTCATAAAGAGTTTTAAAGTAATCTCTTACAGAATGTTTTTTTGATGACAATAAAGACTGTAAATCAGCTTGTTCATATATAGCAAGAGACTTACGAGATTGAAACTCTGTAATTTGTTTGTTTAACTCGTTTCTTCTCATTATGCTTGCTTGTATTGTTTCATGTAAATTTGCGATTGCCATCTTATCACCATCTTTTTTTATCTTACATATATATAAAAACAATTCTTGAAAGCGTATTTCAAGTTTATATATAATTGTTACAAAACTTTACAATAAGTTTGTAAGATAATAAAGAGGATAACTACAGATAAATAATTATTTTATAATACTCAAATAAAGGTTGATTTCTTGGACTCGTTCTTCAACAAGATCAATTACGGCTTTCATCTCATTTTCAAGAGATTTTCTTCCTTTAAATTTTGTATGGAAAAAGAGCAAAGTAGAAACGGAATTCATTAAATTATTTTTAAGATTTACAATAGCATTATACAGAGATTTATCTACAATTTCCTTATTTTCACAAAGCAAAATAAACAAATCCCCAAACCACCATTGCACTTCTTCTACATTATTTTCCTTCAAACCTTTATATCCGTTACGCAAATATTTTAAAGCTTTAGCATAGACTGACTCAAGAGCTTCTTTTTTCTTTGGTAAAAATTCTTTAAAATAACGCATAGTTTGCTCATAGCCACTATTAATAAGTTTCCTGCGCGATTCTTTATCTAAATTAAAATCTGCAAAGAAAATATCACCTGTATTTATTCTTACGCAATCATATTTGTCATTTTGACCATATACTTCTGTAACAAAATCAGTTGCGACATCAGTTACACAACTATAAATCGTATTAAGAAATGAAATTGGGCTTTTGGCTTCATTAGAGCAATCACCTTCAAGCCTAAATTCAAGAATTCGGGATTGAGAATTTTTCAATGTATCTGTTAATTTCCACATTGGTGAAGCTTTTTGTAAATCTCCGTCAACTAAGTCTGCACCATTAAATTTAAAGGGTGGCATAAGACCCGGCATACTGGATGAAACACGAATAGCTTTTGCAATCTCAAAATCAGGGGTTTCGAATTTTGAAAACTCTTGAGTATTAAAAGCTTTAAGATTAGTTGTAATAATAACCAAATCTTGTTCTAAATCCTTAAAAGTTACATTTCTTTTCTTTATATCTTCATGTTTTTTAGAGATTAATTCATTAAGCCAATCTACAAAAATTCCACCTTTGCTTAAACCGAGACCTTTACCTAAGCCTAAGTGAATATCCCTGAAAAGTTCAAAATTGACTTTCATAAAGAGGTTTTCCAACTCATAAGACTTGTATCCGCAAGCAACTAAAGTTGCAAAAATAGAACCGACAGAAGAGCCACCGATTACATCAAATTCAATATTTAGCTCCTCTAGCGCTCTTATTGTACCAACATAAGCCAAGCCTCGAATTGCACCGCCACCAAATAAACAAGTATATTTCAACGGATTACTCATTAAACCATCCCTCTCATATTAAATATACCACAAAATTTACAAAAATAAATTAACTGAATATCTGTTAGATTTGTGATATAGTTAAACAAGAAGGGGAGGTAATTATGGGAATGACTCTTGTAGAAAAAATTATTTCTGAGCATGCAGGTAAAGATGTTCATGCCGGAGAATTAGTTATATCACGTGTTGACGTTGCTGCAGTACAGGACGGAACAGGTCCATTAACAGTACAGGAGTTCAAAAAATTGGGACTACCTTCCTTAAAAAATCCTGAACGTTCAATTCTGTTCATTGATCATGCTGCACCAAGTCCGAGAAAAGAGCTCTCTAATACTCATATGGTACTAAGAGAATTTGCTAAAGAATACGGTGCAGTGCTTTCTGATGTCGGGGCAGGTGTTTGTCACCAAAGACTAATCGAAACATTTGTAAACCCTGGAGAAGTTTTAGTTGGTGCTGACTCACATACTTGTACTTCCGGAGCACTAAGTGCTTTTGCTACCGGAATGGGTTCAACTGATATTGCGGTTGCAATGGGATTAGGCAAAACTTGGTTAAAAGTCCCTGCTACATTCAAAGTTGTTGTAAACGGTAAATTTAGACCCGGAGTTTGTTCAAAAGATTTAATGCTACATTTTATCGGTATGATTGGAGCTGATGGTGCAACATACAAAGCTTTAGAGTTTCATGGGGATACAATCGAAAACATGTCTATGTCAGAAAGATTCACCTTAGCTAATATGGCTGTAGAAGCCGGTGCAAAATGTGGATTGTTTATTGCTGATGACAAGACTCGTGAGTTCTTAAAAGAAAGAGGGAGAGAAGACAAATTTAGACAAATATTACCTGATTCAGATGCTGAATACGAAAGAGTAATCGAAATTAATGCTGAAGATGTTCCACATACAGTATCTTGTCCGCATACAGTTGATAACACACGTCCTGCTGATGAATTAAAAGATGTTAAAGTCAACCAAGTTTTTGTTGGTACTTGTACAAATGGTAGAATTGAAGACTTAAGAGTGGTTGCTAATATCCTTAAAGGAAAAACAGTTCATCCTGATGTAAGACTTCTTATTTGTCCTGCATCAAAAGATGTTTTCAAACAAGCTCTTAAAGAAGGGCTAATAGATATTTTTGTAGATGCTAATGCAGCAATCCTAACTTCCGGTTGTGGTCCTTGTGTTGGTGTACACGCAGGTACATTAGGCGATGGAGAAGTTTGTTTAGCTACTCAAAACAGAAACTTTCAAGGCAGAATGGGTAATACCAAAGGGTTTATTTACTTAGCTTCGCCTTATGTCGCGGCTTACACAGCTTTAAGAGGCTATATTAGCGCAGAATAAATCAATTTTTAAATTCTTGATCACTTGATCACTTAGTCACTTGATCACTGATAAAGGAGGAAAATATGAACTTATTATTACTAAAACAATTATCAATATTAAGCGCATTTGCAGGAGCTATCTTGGGTTTAATAACAGTAATTCCATACGTGAGTGCATTTAGTTTTTTAATATTAATATTCTGCTTATCAGCGTTCGTTCTTGCATATCTTAAACAAAATGATTTGATTGGCATAATAAGCATTAGAGAAGGTTGTATTTTT
>CAYSIO010000092.1:0-5939 GCA_964431115.1 uncultured Vampirovibrio sp. | reverse complement strand
GATATAACAATTAATAAAGCTCCGGGCAGTTTGGTCGAGATGCCTGCAAACAGCAACTTGAATGATTTAATCAGAGCATTAAATTCAATCGGAGTTGCTCCAGTGGATTTAATTTCAATTCTTCAAGCATTGAAAAAATCAGGTAGCTTACAAGCAGAGTTGATTATTATTTAGAAGTGATCAAGCGGTCAGTGACCAAGTGATCAAGAAAAGAAAGGAGAAAGTGATAACAGGCGATTAATCAAATAACGACCATAAAATCTTGGTCACTTATTCACTTAGTCACCTGATCACTGATAAAAGATGGATTTTTCAACACCAAGTTTAGATTTAATAAAACACGATTTAAAAAATGCTCAAGTTGTAAATTCTGATCAGGTTCTTTATAACCGAATCAAAGAATCAGGGGATTCTAAAGCTCAGTTAAAGAAAGCGGCAGAAGAATTTGAAGCAATATTTATAACAAAAATGTTGACAGAAATGGATAAAACAGTTGATAGAGAAGGTGGTTTATTTGGAGAAAAATCTCAATATGTAGATACATTTAAATCAATAGTTTATCAACAAATAGGTCACGATATGGCAAGCAATCCACGTTCAAGCATCGGTATGGCACAACAAATTTACAGACAAATGGAAAAATATGTAGGAGGTTAATAGGTAAATAAGTGAACAAGCGAATAAGTTCTTTAAATTCGCTAATGCTCATAAAAGATAAAATAAAACAAATATAATTAAAGAAAATTTTTATAACGAACTTATTCACTTATTTACATATTAACTTATTTACTTATATAAAAGAAAGGAATATATGTTATCATCAGTAGGACAAAATAATAATGTACAAAGATTTTCAGCAGTAAATGCTCTTCGTACAGAAGCGAGCAGATTAAATAAACCTGCAGAAAACAATCAGGACTCTGTAATCAATAATACAAGCGACGGTACAAAATCCGCACCAAAAAGCCTATTAGAAAGAGTAGATGTTGCTGATGTCAGAAGATGTGCTGAATATGTCGGTGAATTCAATATTTCTGATGACGACATAAAATACGGTCTAATGTACGGTAGAAGTGTAATTGCGGAGTATCTATGTTAACAAAGAAGGGAAAAGTGAATGAGTAAAGAAGTGAATAAGTTCTTTAAATTCGCTTACGCTCATAAAAAATTAGAATAAAACAAGTAAAATCAAAGAAAAATTTTATAACGAACTTATTTACTTATTGGCTTATTGACTTATTCACTGGAGGAAAAATGAAAAAACTAATAGTATCAACTTTAATATTAATGTCAATGTTAGCAGTACCGGCTGTGCAAGCTGAGTCATTATTCACTTTGGGTGCATCTCAACATTATCAAGGTGTTCCTCGCTCATTGTTTGGAGGGGTTCAAGCTCGTCAAATCGGTGATTTGATTTCGATAATTATGCAAGAAAATATTACATTGAACGATAACCTTGCATATTCATCCGAAAAGTCATCTACTACGGTTGATACTTTTACAACCTTTTTAAATAAATGGTTTGGTCTATCTCTAAAAGGTTCAGACGGCTTTGGCGGTTCAAATGAAGTTTCAAACTCAGCTGTAGGCTCACGTGCTATGACTTTAGGGGATAAAATCGCTTGTCAGGTAGTACAACAACTTCCTAA
Organism: uncultured Vampirovibrio sp.; assembly: GCA_964431115.1. Taxonomy (GTDB): domain Bacteria; phylum Cyanobacteriota; class Vampirovibrionia; order Gastranaerophilales; family Gastranaerophilaceae; genus CAG-196. The sequence goes on along the minus strand of CAYSIO010000092.1, from coordinate 4,290 downwards.
CGGTAATTTATCGGTTCAAGGTAAGAAAACTATTGTAAACGGTAATGAAAGAATGGATTTTATTGTAACGGGAGTTGTTGACCCTCGTTGGTTAAACGTAAACGGAGAAATCTATTCATATAATGTATCAAATCTACAATTCGCTCTATCAGGCAGAGGTAATATTTCTAGAAATCAAAATGAAGGTATATTTAATAGATTTATTAAGTATCTGTTCTAGATAAAGTGATCAGGTGATTAAGTGACCAAGTGATCAAGAAAATTTAAAGGAAATTATGAAAGAAAAATTTAAAAAACTAATTGCTATATTGGATAAAGAAATCGAAGCTTATGAAAAGTTAAAAGATTTGTTTGAAGAGAAAAAAGAATTACTCAAAAAAGCAAAATCTGATGACTTAGGAGTGCTGGATAATAAAATTTTGGCTGCAAATAACTCAATTGTTAAGCTGAACACTGCTCGAAAAAACCTCTCGATGGAGCTTCTTGGTAAAGACGGCTGTATGTCAGATTTTATCGAGTTTGCAGGGGTAAATTTCCCTGACCAAAAAGAGGCTCTTTTGTTAAGAAAAGTAAAGATTTGTAACAATATTGAGCAATTAGCGTTATTAAATAATCAGAACATGGAATTAATAAAACATGGCATGGTAATTACTAACAAGATGTTAGAAACAATTATTGATGCTTTTGCTCCTCAAGGAAGTATCTACAACGGAGCAGGAAAAACTACAGACACACATGACTTAGACATGTGGACCATAAATGAAGAAATCTAAAAAGACGAGTTCTGTCTTTTTAGAGATAGACGGAACTACTTTTTATACAATGAGGTATAATCAATGGTTAGCTTATTTAACGCATTAAACATTTCATCAAACGCATTAACAGTAAACGAATCTGCAATCAGTGTCGTTTCACATAACGTTGCGAATATGAACACTGAAGGTTATTCAAAACAAAAAGTAAATTTAGCAACTCGCAATATTGCAGGCGCGATTGGTGACAGTACAGAAGCTCAAGTAAGAGCCAACGGTGGTGTCATGATTGCAAATATTATGCGTTATAATGACTCCTATTTGAATAATTATTATAGAGACCAATTATCAATTTTAAAAGGTTATGAGGCTCAATTGGATAATTTAGGAGACTTGGCTGATGTATTTAATGATTTGGAAGGTGAAGGCATATCAGGGGCACTGGCTAGTTTCTATGAAGCAGTAAATAATTTGCAAGAGTACCCTGCAAGTTCAACAGCCAGAGTCAATTTTATTGAGTCTGCTAAAACATTGACTTCAACTTTAAATGCAAAAAGCTCTCAACTTTCTGAAATGACATCAAAAGCTTTAGGTGACGGCGAAAACCAAGAGTCATTGGAAGCTTCAAAAATTTATAATGAATTTAGCGTGTTTAATGATAAATTAGAAGAATTGGCAGAAGTTAATAAAGCTCTTCAAGTAACTCAGACCGGAACTTTACAAGCGAACAATCTTCTGGATCAGAGAGATATGATTTTGAATGATATCGCTCAGTTTGTCGATATTGATATTGAAGAAAATGCTCATAACGGTTCTGTTACTATTTATGTTGGCGGTCAAGAATTGGTAAAAGGCGCAGAGGTTAAAGGTGAATTAGATATCCAAACTGCAAAATCTTATTGTGAATCTCAAACCCCACCAATTAAATATCCCGATGATTGGATTACTGCTGACGGAAAACCGCGCGAAGCTGCTGTAATAAGCATCGTTACTAAGACTTCTGACGGAACTGTTACTCCGATTGTAGGTGATGCAAATTCATTACTTACCGGAGGTTCATTAGGTGGTTTGTTGCATTCTACTGATACAGAGCTTGATGGAATGAATGCAGGCAAAGCAATGGACGCATTGAACACAATAGCAGTTTCTATTGCTAACGTATTTAATGACCTAAACACTCGTAACGGAGCGTATTGTATAGATCCAAATGATACAGGAAAATTAATAGCAACAAATGAAAATAATTTTATCTTTGGAGAACCTGTTCAAAAGAAAGATGAAAATGGGCAATTAGTTTTCGACCCTGTAACAGGTAAACCTGTTTATGAAGATGTAACCGCAGCAAATATTTCTGTTAATTCAGGTTTATTAACTGATGACGGCATTTGGAGTATTGCTTGTGCTTATTTTGACGATCCGGCAAATTTCGATGAAAAAGCAATAGGCAACGCTCAGAATGTTGTTGACATGTTAGGAACAAGAAACCTTAAACTCGAAGCTTTGGGCAATATGTCAATTGAAGATTATTATACAAATCTTCTTGGTAAAGTTGCTGCAGGCGGTAGTAATATGCAAGCTTTAGTTGATACTCAAACAGATGTTGTTGATTCGATTTATGACAAAATTTTGAGTAATAATAGTGTTGATTTAAACGAAGAATTGGTGGATTTAGTAAAATATCAAACTGCTTATTCTGCGGCAGCTCAAGTTTTCAACACTTGTAATTCCTGTTTAGACACATTAATGGCACTAGGAGGTTAATAAATGGTAGATAGAGTTTCTTCAGCATCAAGATATGCGCAATTAGTTGCAGCAATGCAAATGAATCAAGCTAACTTTAATAAACTTACAGCTCAATTATCCTCCGGTAGCAAAGTTGTTGAGCTAACAGATGACCCTATAGCTTCTGTTAATATTTTGAACACAACAAAGCAATTAGGTCAAATTGAGACATTTGGTCAGAATGTTGGCATGGCTTCTGCAGAAATTAGCGCTTTAGATGATTTGTTAGATTTGGCAAACGGTTATTTATCAACTGCTTGGGATAAAGCTATTCAAGCGAATAACCAAACTTATGGTGAAAGCTCATTAAAAGCATTGAAAGTTGAAATTGATGAAATCACAAAAACAATGGTTGACTTAGCGAATACTCAATATAATGACAATTATATTTTTTCAGGTGCTAATACAAAAACTTTAACATATACAATTGATGAAGCTACAGGAGAAATTATTTATAACGGAACTCCGCATAATAATCCGGATTATATTCGTCAGACCGAAGTTGCTGATGGCGTATTTGAAACAATAAATACAACCGGAGATAAAGTCTTTGGTTGGTATAAAGAAGGTCAAGCTCAAACGGAAAACGGGGAAAACATTTTCTTGGATGCAAATGGCAAAGAAGTTATCGAAAAAACTGATGCTACCGGTACAAAGTACTACTATGCAGATGATTTGACAAATGAAATTACTGATACTGATGTGCTTGATAACTTAGAGCCAAAAGGTGATTATTCAGGAGTTTTAGGCGCTCTAAAATGTTTGAGTAATTCTATCCAAAAAGTTCTTGACGGTGACGTAGAAGAAGGCTACAAAGAAATGAATGCAACACTGGATATGTTTTCAGATTCTTTGAACACTATTACAACAGAACAAACAAAATTTGGCGGAGTTGCGAACAGATTGGAAATGACAACGTCTACATTAGAGACAAGCAATCAAAACTTGACTTCTTATCTTTCTCAGGTTCAGGATGTTGATTATGCTTCTGCGATTACTCAATGGATGAACGCTCAGTACGCATATCAGGCAAGTATGCAAATTGCTTCTGCTAGCATGAATATGAGTTTATTAAATTATATACAATAGGGTTAATTGGGCTCTTCAAGGATGAAGGGCCCGTAACCAAAACAAGTTTTAGTCTACAATTTTTATATACTTACCATTTTTAAGGGCTTTTATGCCCTTTCTTTTTTTTGGGGGGGGGGAGTATTTAGGGGTAAATATTTTGGGAGGGAAGAATATTTATCTTGAAATTTTTTTTTGTTTAGATTAGAATAATAATGCTGATGCGGAAGTAGCTCAGTTGCCTCGCGGCGAGCGGTAAGGCAAGGAGGGTGAAACCCGACGGAACGCAGGCAACGGTGTTGGCTTGTGGAAGCACAAGACAAGCAGGTTGCCAAGTGGAGCCGTTACCGCAAAAGTAAAATTGAATATGAGCGGAAGTAGCTCAGTTGCCTCGCGGCGAGCGGTAAGGCAAGGAGGGTGAAACCCGACGGAACGCAGGCAACGGTGTTGGCTTGTGGAAGCACAAGACAAGCAGGTTGCCAAGTGGAGCCGTTACAGCAAAAGTAAAATTGAATATGAGCGGAAGTAGCTCAGTTGCCCAAGCGGGTCTGTGTTATTGAAGCTAGTAGGTGATGTTGGCAGAGCTAGCGTATCTGAGAATAAAACTCTACCAACTGAGCAGACAAAAGGTTTGAAAATTGAATATGAGCGGAAGTAGCTCAGTTGGTAGAGTATCTGCCTTCCAAGC
>CAYSIO010000091.1:0-6050 GCA_964431115.1 uncultured Vampirovibrio sp. | reverse complement strand
ATATATCAATTGTCCTATGAATAAGGATGAATACGAAAGATTCTATAATATATTAATTAATGCTCCACGCATAGAACAACACGAAGTAGATAAAAAATCAAAATTCTTTGAATCTTGCTTGCCTGTTGAAGTTCTTGCTTCTCGCGGAGTTGATACTTTACGGTTTGGTCCTATGAAACCTGTCGGGCTTGTAGATAAACGAACAGGGGTTGAAAACTATGCCGTTGTTCAATTAAGACAAGATAATTCTGCAAAAACTCTGTTTAATTTAGTCGGCTTCCAAACGAATCTGAAATGGGGTGCTCAGAAAGAGCTGCTACAATCAATTCCGGGACTTGAAAACGTTAGTATTGTTCGTTACGGTGTAATGCACCGCAACACTTTCATAAACAGTCCTAAAGTACTTAATCCTACTACGGAAGCTCGTGAGCGTAAAGGCTTGTTTTTTGCAGGACAATTAACAGGTACGGAAGGTTATACAGAATCTATCGCTACGGGAATGTTAGCAGGTATAAATATGGCAAAACGGATACTTAATGAAGAATTAATCATCCTGCCTCAAGAAACTATTCTTGGCGCACTTACACGTTATATCTCCGATGAAGCACACGGTGATTCCCTCCAACCGATAAATTCAAATTGGGCTCTTGTGCCTCCGATTGAGTTACCTAAAAAGGAAAGAAAAAATAAAAAGCTTAAAAACGAACTCCTCGCAAAGCGGTCGTTAGAGGCGCTTAACGACTTTGTAAACAAATGTTAACAAAAAAAGCAATTTTTGAAATCCAAATTACTTTATATAGGTAACGAGGATTATTAAATTAAAGGAGACTATTACCATGGGTTTAGACATTTCTAAGATCAAAAATGCAGATTTAAAACAATTAGCATATGCTAAAGATGCAAATAATGATGGTTATATTGGTAAAGAAGAAATTGAAATTTTTAAACAAGAAGCTTTAAAACTTGGTTTAAAATCAAAACATTTTACCCAAGCAATGGGTTTATATAAAGCAGGGGATGCAGAAGACGCAACGAAAGCTTCTTCAGATGTTACTACTGAATTTGCAGAAGAAACCCCACAAGAAGCTAAAACCAGAAAAGACCTTCGTGCAGAAAGAAAAGGTCAAAAAGAATGCAAAGAGCAAGTTAAAAAATCTATAAAAAATGCTGTCGGAAACGCAGTTAAAGTAAATGATGTTCACAAAAGAGAAGTTGCAAGTTTAGATAACATTGTCGAAGCTCTTAAAATTGAATATACACAACCTTATTACGCAGAAATAATTAAGGATGTTGAAGCAGTTGTTGAATTAGTAAGAGGCACTGAATTTGATTCTAAAAAAGACGTAAATAATATTAAAAAAGAAATTAAAAAAGACTTAAACGACTTCCAAAAATCTATCGTAGATGATTTGATTGAATTAGCAAAAGAAGAACAAATCCAAAAAGAAACTCAAAATTTACGCACTTTATATGATGGAGTTCGTAAAGACAACGAAGGTAAAGCTGAAAACTTTTCTAATTTCTTAAAAGAAACTAAAACTAAAGCTGAACAATATAATATAAAAGGTTCATACTCAGACGAAGCTTTCAAAAGGCTTGAAAATGAATTGAGAATAGAAACAGCTCAACTTCAAGAAAACAAAAGAGCTGCAATGGTTAAAAATAATTCTGAAAACGTGACAGGTAGACTTGTTAAAAAGGATTTACTTGATCAAACTGCAGAGGGTGATAAAATCACAAAACAAGAAATTAAAAAAGACAAAGCCGGTAATAAATTAACTGCAAGAAAACTTGATATTGACAGAACTGCAGAAGATTTAGAAAAAATTACTACAAAAGAATTGGTTGATGAGCTTGGAGAAGAGCTTGTAAATAAGCTTGGTAACTCATATATTCCAATAAGAGACGAAAACGGAAAATTACTAAACGATAAGGAACATAATATCAGAGCTATATCTGATACTATTGCTGAAGCTGTTGGCTATGATTTCTGGATGAACAGAGATGATAAGAATCATAGTGAAATGGAAAAAATTACAACTAAGCTTGAGACTTTATTAAATGTAGAACTTACTCCGGCAGAAGTTAAAAAACTTATGGACTTATGCCACGTTAAAACAGAACCAAAAGACAGAAATTTCGCAAGAGCATTGGTTAACAGTGTTATTCCGGGCTTGGTAGGCGCAGCTGCAGGCGGTGCTCTTGGTAGTGCAGAAATTAGTCAAAGAGTATCAATAAATGTGCCTTCAGATGAAGCTAATAAAATTTTAGATCAATTAAAAGATTTTAGCGGTGTAACCTCAACATTAAATTCTGACGGTACTACAACAATAAGAGTATTACAAAGTGTTGAAGGCTGTGGACCATTGCTTGGAGCTCTTGCAGGAGCAGGTGCTGGTGTAGCTGCCGGAACTATTATGTCATTAATTTTCGGTATGGAAAACAATGAAGATTCTTGTTTTGATACTGCTACTAAAAATATAACAGACATTGATGAATATGCTAAGCATATTAATAATGACCAAAAAGATAATCCGCAAAAAGCTGAGTTGATTATTGCACTTGCAAAAGCTTATGAAGAAGCTTACGGCGAAAAATGGTCTGAAGAATACCATAAAGATCTAGAAAAATTCTCCGGTAACGTAACTCTTAACTGCTTAGAATTCAGAGGTGGCAGACTATTTGCAGCTAAACCTGAAAAACCTGTAGAGCCTGTTCAGCCAGTAGTTACAGAACCGAAACCAGTTCAAAAAGCTGTTAAATCTGAAGTAATAGTCGGAGAAAAAACCAGTATTACCTACAAAAGAAAAGGTGGTGATAGTTGGTCAGGTTTAATATTCACATATTACCCGGATGTTCTTGAAAATCATTCATTAAAAGAAGCCATCACAGCTCTTAAAAAAGCACTGGGTGTTGATCATAAAGCAAACGATTTACCTAAAGAAGCAGAACTACCGGCTAAATTATTAGATACAGATGCAACAAATAGACCTGACGAAGAACAAAGAGGTAAATACTTTGAGCTTGGTAATAGAACAAAACCTTATAATGAAGCCGTAGCTACAGCACAAGCTACTAAAGCTGACGACCAATATATTGCATATGAAATCGGAAACCAACAAAATAATAATTCGACCGGTACAAGCGAGCAAGATGCTGTTGGAAAAGTCTTAAATAAAATTAGAGATACACTGGAAGACGGCGTTACAGCTACCGTAAACGTTGACTATCAAAACGAGAATGACGTTAAAATTGAAATAAAAAAAGATCGAGAAGATTAATATACAGATGTAAGATGATTGTTAAAAAAAAGGGGCGGAAATTCCGCCTCTTACTTTTTATTTTCCTTTCTTAAGAGAACAAGAACACGCCAGTTTTCCCTCTCCAACGGAGAGGGCTAGGGAGAGGGTTTTATGCTACAATAATATTATGCAGTATAACTCTAATAATTTAAAATTAGCTAAAAATCTACGTTCAAACATGACGAAAGAAGAGTATATTCTTTGGAACATTCTACGGGCTAAAAAATTTTATGGATATAAATTTAAACGACAAGTTCCAATTGGTAATTATATTGCAGATTTTCTTTGTTTAGAAAAATTTTTAATAATAGAAATAGACGGCGGGCAACATAATGTTCCCCAAAATGTGGAAAAGGATACTACCAGAACTATTTTTTTTGAAAATCGAGGTTATAAAATATTACGATTTTGGAATAGTGATGTACGAGAGAATCTTGATGGAGTTTGCAGTTGTATAAAGCAAACTCTGGAGTCTTGTTAAACCCTCTCTGTCACTTCGTGACATCTCCCCGTTGGGGAGAAAAACTTAACAGCCTTTTCTTGTAAAAGAAAAATACTAAAAAAAAGGCGGAAATTCCGCCTCTTAATTTTTCCGTGTATGTAATTCTTTGGATTAACCGAACATGTCTTCTAGATCACCAAGTCCAGGCCATGTTCCTTCATTATCACCTGTTCCTGTTCCATTGCAATTGCATTCACAATATACTTTGAAATCTTTAAGTAGTTCAATTAATTCATTTAATTTAGCTAAGTTTTCGCTTACTGTCCAATCAATATTATCAACTATTTGAGCAACTTTCTTAGCTGTATCATCAAGAGATTTGATACCTGCAGTATTTTTATTAATTGAGATTAATAAATCTTTAACGGTTCCTAAATCGCCTGAAATATTAGCTAAGCCGCTGTCTTGCATATATTGAGTGAACATTTTGAAGTAATCTTCGTTTTGGTCTTTTAATAATTGTTCTAAGTCTTCATAAGTAATTTCAGAAGCGTCTTTGCCTGTTGCATCAACAAGAGCATTAATTGCTACTTCAATTTTTGCACCTTGAGCAACAATCTGGTCTGCACTGTTTACAGCTTTATCTGCGTATAACAATAATGCGGCTGTGTCTTCGTTAATGCTTGCAAGAAGAGTATTTGTAATATTAGAAGCGCCTTTAAGATCTTTTAGGCTACCAATTACTTCGTCTAATTTTGCTTGAGTTGTTTTATTATTTGCTTTTTCAACGTCAATTAATGTTGACATTTTTGATGAAACATTACCTAATTCTTTATGCATAGCTTCAACTTCAGCAATTAATTTGTTTTGATTTGCAATAACTTCTTTCATCAAATCTGTAACATCAGTTCTACCAGCTTCTAATGCTTCAGTTAATTTTGCAAGAGATGCTTCGATAGCTGCATGGAACTTATCTAGACCAGGGTATTGAGAATTGTCTAAGATATTGTTATTGATTTCGTATAATTGTTCATTAATTTTTGTCAAATTACCAATAACATTAGCTTGGAAATCTTTACCTTGAGCTAGGTATTCTTCTCTTGCTTTAGCTTCATTTTCAAGATATTTGTTGAAGATATCTTGCATATTCATATTTAAAAGTTTGAACATTTCTTCAAATTTAGCATAATCTGCATCTGTTGGTTTTAAAGCACCGATTTGGTCCATTAAAGCTTTGAATTGAGATTCTGATATATTAAGCATTTTATCAGAATTGTTAACCAATTTATCTAAACTAGCGTTTGTTTCCGCCCAAGCTTTGCATAGAGCATCAATATCTTCTTTTCTTAGACCGTTTTGATAAATCATATTCAAATATTCGATTTGTTTATTTTGATTATAGATATATTCTTCATGATTTTTGTTAATATCATCTCTTATCATTTTTAATTCTTCATAGATATAATTAAGAGTTGTATCGATGTTACCTAAGATATTAATAATTTCACGTAATGCTTCTTGATATTTACCTTCAGACATTAATTTATTAATATTTGCCAAAGTTTGATTAATTTCTTCTTGAGTTTTGCCTTGTGACTCAAGAGTTTCTTTAATTACATTCTGTGTTGCAGCATCATTCATCATATATTCAGCTGCTAATTTATAGAAATCCTCTTGAGACAAGCGCATATTTTGAACTTCAATCATTAATTTTTGCATGTAATCAAGCATAGCCTGATTTTGCTCGTTGTTAATTTTTTGTAAGTTAAGCATATCTTCGTATAATTGTTTCATTTGGTTAACAAGATTTTCGATAGCAGTCATATCTATATCAACTTCTTGTTTTACACTGCAAGATTGTAAAGCAGATGCTCCACCTAATGCAAGAGCTAATATCAAAGCTTTTTGAGCTACATTCTTTGCAACTTGTGTTTTTACGCTTTGAAAAGCTACGTTATTTTGACCTTGTAAATCAAGAGCTCTCATAGTTGCCTCAGGTGCAATTACAGGTGGTTCTGCAATAGGATTTGTAGTTTGTGTCGATGCAGAATTTTCTAATTTCATTCCTTTTTTGTTAATTAACAAAAGTTCATTTGAGTTAATGTTCATAAGTTGTATACTCCTTTTTTATTATTTACATATTCTCTTATGTAATAATGCTAAAAATCGTAAAAATATTTTTTGCTAGTATAAAAAAATTTTTAATAAAAATTTACAAAACTAAATATTTGGAGTTTGCGGAAAAAACCTTGTTTTTCTCGCAAACTCTGGGGTACGGTTTCGAGTTAGGCTACGTGCTATCCCGC
>CAYSIO010000090.1:0-6118 GCA_964431115.1 uncultured Vampirovibrio sp. | reverse complement strand
GTAGCCTATTTTTTTCTTCATAGTTCCGTATTCCTAAATTGTAATATTGGGTTAAAATTTACTATACATTTAACATTATATTTTAAATAAAAGTTCAAAACAAATTAAATTTGCCAGATTGTAACAAAGTATTAAGCAACATATTAATAATACCGCATTTATTAATTTTTGTAAAGATTTTATAGAATTTTCTAAAGTTTTTGTAGGATATGCCGTAATAAATACTATAAGGAGGTTCTCGCTTGTTTTTTTCAATTTCAGGAATACATCCAAAAATACCTGCAAATTATCAAGAGATTATACGACAACTTCGTGAGTTGGGGCTATCTCCTACCGGCAATTATCAGATTGACGTGAGTCGATTGCAAGCTGCTTTGAAAAAGAAAACAGAAAAATTTGAAATAAAACACGCTGAAATAGAGCAAAACTCTGAGGGAAACAACATTTTAAAGGAACTTGAAGAAGAACGACTCGGCGCTCAAGTTCTTGGTGAGCAAAAAAGATTTTTCTTCGGATTATAGACTATTTTTTTGTTATAAATTCCAAAACCCCGTTAATGAAAGTCAATGGATGTACGGGACATCCCGGAATATATAAATCAATAGGATATTTTTCTAAGAATTCTCTATTTAGTTTTGAAGAATTTTGAAAAACACCGCCGGAAATGGCACAAGCTCCCGCTAAAATAACAATTTTCGGATCCGGAGTTGACTTATAGCAATCCTCTAAAGCATATGCCATATTTTCACTAATAGGTCCTGTAATTACTATTCCGTCAGCGTGACGAGGAGAAGCTACAAAATCTATACCAAATCTGCCCATATCAAAGTTACAGTTTGAACAAGCATTTAATTCCATCTCACAACCGTTGCAACCGCCTGCTGAAACTTGTCTGAGTTTTAGGGATTTTCCAAACACTTTTCTGATTTCTTTTCCGGCTTTGATTGCTATTTTTTCAAAGTCTTCAGGTGTCATATTCTCAGTTATAATCAAACTCTCTCTTTGGGTTGATGAGAGTTTGTAATAATTGCTAAATTGTATAGCTTCGCACCTGCAAGCACCACAAAGAGTACATTTGCCTAAGTCAATTGAGGCAGGGTCTGATTTTAAAGCACCCGTTGGACAAACAGATTCGTCAATCTTGCCGGATTTTATAATAGGAAAACCTCTAAATTGCTCTCTCATCGGAGCATTTTTAATATCCGGAATATATTGTTTGCCTTGAAAATATTTAAGTTTAAGCGTATCTAACATTTGTTTATCCTATCCATTATTATAAATCGTTTCCGCAATATGAGAGATTAAAGCTTTTATTACAAAGCGGAAAATCTGAAATTCCGTTATTTCTGACAGCCATTGCAAGCATATACCAGTTGTTAAAAGAAGGATCTTTCATCTTGTAGCGTAATAGTTCTCCATTAACTCCTGTTATGGCAATATGAACAACTTCGCCTCTCCAGCCTTCTACTACTGATATTGCAAAACTGTTAGCTTCTAAAGCGTTATTTACAGAAACTTTTATTTCACCATTTTCTTCTTCCAGTTTTTTAAGAAGTTTTTTAATAATTTTCATAGATTGTTTAATTTCTTTATATCTTAGTTTGAATCTGGAATGTACATCACCATAAGCTTTAAAAGGTTTAACGACATCTAAAGTTGTATACCACTTGTCATTCAAGTCAAATCTTGAATCTAAATCTACTCCGGAAGCTCTTGCAGCCATACCAACAGCGCCGAGTGAAATTGCTGTTTCAGTACTTACAACACCGGTTCTTTCCAGTCTTGAAATAACCGTAGGTGAATTTAACATAACTTTTGTGGTTCTATCAACAGTTTTCGCAACTTCATCAAGCATAGAAAGAATCTTATCTGAGAGATTTTTGTCTATATCAAAATTAACACCGCCAACTTCTATCAGCCCTCTTCCGAATCTGCTACCGGAGATTTCAAGCATAGTATTAATTACAAGAGTTCTTGTAACGCCAAAAATAGAAGCGCCCATTTGGTATGCTATATCTCCGGCAATTGCACCCATATCTCCGATATGAACAGCAATTCTTTCCATTTCAAGAGCGATACGTCTTATTATCTGAGCCCTGTTTGAAATTTCTACACTGCTAAGTGTTTCCATTAATTGAGAATATGCCATATTATATGCAATTACAGAATCTCCACAAACCGATTCAGCCCAGCGGTTATTAAATCTGTTACTTTTTAAAAGGACTTCTTCAACTCCACGATGTTGGTAGCCAAGCATTATTTCTAAATCATAAACTTTTTCTCCGTGACACATAAATCTAAAATGTCCGGGTTCAATAACACCTGCGTGAATAGGACCAACTGCTACCTGATGGACTTCATCTCCGCGCATTTCAAAGAAGGGGTAAGCTTCTTGATTTTTACGTAAAGGCTTAAGCCAAGGATGATTGAGAGGTTCTATACCAAATTCTTCATAAAACTCACGTTCAAAAATATGGAATTGCGGATAAATTTGTGTGAATGACTCATAGCTTTTTACATTTGGTGTAAAAAGAGTAGATGTAACATATAATTTACCTACTTTATCATCTGATAAGACAATATATAGTCTAACATTATCAAATTCTTGTTTCCCAAAGAAGCCTATTAAACGATGTCTTAATTCTGCATAGTCAGATTTAATTTCTTCAATAGAAATTGTCGGAACATCGTTTGAACTTATTTTTTTATTGTTTTCGGTTATTATCCAGTTCATATTTTTAAAATACCTCTTAAGATTAATATAGACCTATGACAGTGTTGTTAATTAGTGCTACAAGCGATTCCGGCATATAAACCCCTAACACAAATGTTAAAAATAGCATTAATATTTGTGGTGCATACATTGTCCAATCTAATGTTTTGACCGCTTCTTTTATATGTTCTTCTTTTTCTGTTGGAAGAGAAGAAAAACTCATTTTTATAACAGCTTTGGCTAAGCCGTATAGAATTATAGTTAAAAGTAATAAAAATACTATACAAATAGCCATTTTGTGTTCCAGAAACATTGTCTTAACCATATAAAATTCACTTATGAATAAAACAGAAGGCGGAAATGCCGCAATACCGATCAAGGATAAAATCCACAACCAACCGGTTTTCTTATCTGCTTTAATTAATCCGGTAGAAGATTTAATTTTTTTAGTATCGTAGACATGCAATATATTCCCTGAAGTTAAAAAGAACGAAGCTTTAATCAATGAATGACCAATTAAATGAATAATTGCTGCTACAGCTCCGATACCACCCAAAGCAAGTCCTATAATCAGAATCCCCATATTTTCTATAGAAGAATATGCAAGCATTCTTTTGTAGTTATTAATATGGTATACAAAAACCGCTGTTACGAATAATGATAGAAAGCCCATTACAAGCATCATAATTCTTGCATAGCTATCGCAATTTGCCGCAGTCATAACTCCGAATACATTAATTATCATCAAGAATGCCGAATTAAGTAGTGTTGCTGATAAAAGAGCACTAATTGGAGAAGGAGCTTGAGCATGAGCATCCGGTAGCCAAAAATGCACAGGTGCAAGCCCCATTTTTGTACCAATACCAAACATTATAAATACGAACGATAATTTTAACCAAAACGGATCAAATAAAGTTGCATTCGCATATAAATCTTTAAAGTACAAGGAATTTAAATTTCCGGTTGCAAAAGTAAGAAGAATAATTCCTACAAAAGCGAGAGCAATACCTATTGAACAAATGAATACATACTTCCAAGCAGCTTCAATTGAGTGCTTTGTCTTATGAAAATAAATTAGATAAGCACTTGCAAGGGTTGTACCTTCAATAAATACCCAACTTACACCTAAATTCGTACTTAGAATAGCACCGGTCATAGAAAGTACAAAGAATAATACCATATATGTATAGTGTCTTAACTTTCTTGAATCAACCGTTTCTCCTTTAAGATAACCGTTGTTATAGATTGCGACTGCAAGAAAAACAATAGACATAACGGCTAAAAATAATACGTTTCTGTTATTAATAGCAAAGAATGAACAAGCTTTCCATGCCGGTAAAAAATCATAATTAAAACAAGCACTTGCAGATACCATACAATGCAACAGAGCATAAGCATTCAGCATCCAAGTATTCAAAAAATCTTTTTTAAATATATAAAGTATTAAGCACGCAAGTAGCGGAAATAATAAAATCAAATTAATCATTATATTCGTAATCCTTTAAATCTGATAAATGTGAAACTTCTAAATCGTGGAATTCATGGTCAATTTCACGAATAAGAATCCCCAAAATAAATACTGCAATAAATAAATCTAATAAAACACCTAAGTTAACAATAACAGGCATTTCTTTTGCGACAGCTAATGACAATAAGAAAATGCCGTTTTCCATTGTTATAAAACCAATAACGTTTGATAAAACTTTATGTTTAATCGTAATTAACCATAAGCTTGTAATAATAATGGCTAAAGACGTTCCGAAATACATTGGGTTAATTATTTTAAACTCAGGTATTGCAATATTTGCAACCATAAATCCTGCAAATAGGATAAAGCTTGAAATTACAAGACAATAGAAATGCGGAATATTTGCATCTGTATCTCTGTGTGCGTGAGTTTTCTTAACAACCTTTTTGAGAAACCAAGTTATAACAAAAGCTTTAATTACAAGAGTTTCAAAGATTACAAATAAAAGTCCCCAAATATGTGGTAAGTTTGAAATAAAAGCTTCTTTACTGCTAAATATTGCTAAATCGAACCAAGGTTCTTTTGCAAATCCTGCGAGGCAGACAAAAAACAATAACCAACCTTGCGCAACAAGCATATTAACGTGAGCTATAAGTCTGCTTGTTGAAGCTATATAAATCATTGATAAACCTAGTAAGATTATAAAAATATTTTCCATTTTTTAGTTTCCATATATTCTGTAAGTTACAAGCGCCAGGATTAAAAGCGCAGTTAAAGACATTATAAAAATAAATTCAAACACGTGAGTCATTCTGAATCTTGCAATTGCAGATTCAACGGTACCAACAATGATTGACAATAAAGACGTTAACCCTAAAAATGCCAGAACTGATAGTCCTAAAGATAAATCCATAGGAAGAATTAAATTAGCAATTAAAGCTTCAAAGAGAAACATTTTTATTGCTGCTCCCCAAGTTATAAAACCTAAATCAACGCCGGAATTATCCAGAATCATTACTTCGTGAATCATGGTAAGTTCTAAGTGAGTAGTTGGGTCATCTACGGGCACTCTGCAGCCTTCAATTAATAACATAATGAATAAAGTAAAAGCAGCCAGAATAATTATCAAATACCCATAAATTCCCGCTCCTTCCATTATGTGTTTTATAGTTGTAAGACTGTAATTCTGGCTTAATGCAGCAATCGATGCTATTGCAATAAAGAAAGCCGGTTCAACTATTGTTGAAAAGCAAGCTTCTCTGGAAGCTCCCATTCCTTCAAAACTACTGCCTGTATCAAGCGCGCTTAGTAATGAGAAGAATTTCCCTAAACCTAAAATATACGCAAAAATTATAAAAGAAAACTGAAGGTTTATAATTGCTTCGCCATTCACTAAAGGTACAAATAAAGATGCAAATATTACGGAAGCAAATGTTATAACGGGTGCAAACTTAAACACCCAAGATGTTGTTTTACTATATATAGCATCTTTTTTCATAAGCTTTATAAAATCCCATAACGGCTGAAAAACACTTACACCTTTTCTTCCGGACCAAAAAGCTTTAGTTTTTTTGATAATACCAATCATAAAGAATGGCGCAATTAATATTATTATTAAATTTAATAATGTAGTAAGCATCTTTTAACCTCCAATCACAATTAATCCGATAATTGCGATTACTAAGAATATCAAACCGAATAAAATATACTGTTGCATATTTCCGTTTTGTATTCTTTCAAATTTTGCCAAGATTTTTTCATCCAATTTAACAATCGGCTCAACAATATAAGCTTCTTCTATATCTTCTATTTCCAGCTCAAAGTAAGCATCTTTAGGGAACAAGTCTTTTGGCTTTTTAATATGAGAAACTCTTTTGAATAAAGGCTTCAATGTTGATACAAATAAATTATCATAAGATGACGGTGTGTATTGCATA
>CAYSIO010000089.1:0-6121 GCA_964431115.1 uncultured Vampirovibrio sp. | reverse complement strand
CTTTCTAATAGAATAAACCGTGAATTTAAAATCTTTTGCTAGTTTGTTAAGAAAAATTTACAAAAAACCGGTTATTTTTCAGATTTTTTCATAACCAATTTTAGCTCAACTCTGCGGCTTTTTGTATAATCTTCTTTTCCGTTTGTTAAAATTGGGTTTGAAAAACTTGCTCCTTCAACGATAATCATTTTGCGGAGTTTGTCTCCATTGGCTTTGTTATAAGTTGTTCCTGTCATGTAGTTTGCAACTTCATAAGCGCGGTTTAAAGACAGCTCCATATTTTTCATGTATTGTTCGTCTTCGCTAAATTGTCCTTTAAATGTTTGAGAGTCTGTATGACCCTGAATGATTATTTTGTCAATATTTTTGTTCAAATATTCATTAGAGAATAAAGAGTCAAAATATGTTGGAGCAAATTTATCAAGGTAAGCTTTACCTTTTGAAGATAATGTGAAGCTACCCAGTTCAAAAAGCTCTAAATCGGAAATCTTAACAACTCCTGATATAGGGTCAACTGTTGCATCTAGATTTTGCGTTGCAAGAGATTCTTGGAGAGCTTTTGTTGCGTTCTCTTTTGCAAGAGTTTGTTTCACCATTTCAAGATGACTATTCACATATGTGTAGAAAAACATAACAATGAAGACTAATACCAAGCCTGTCATTAAGTCAGTCATTGTTATCCAAAAAATATTACCTTCGTTACTTTCTTCAGTTTTTCTTTTTAATCTCATTAGTCTAAATCCTAGAATAACTTATCAACAACATCTCCGCCGCCGGAGTTTTTATCCATTGATTCGTTTAATTTGTTCAAGCTATACAATATATTTTCTAAATATGGTGTTGTTATTTCGCCTATTGATTTTGATACAGCTTTGGCAAAGTCTGTAGGAAGAGATTTTAAGATTCTTTCATTGTTTTCGCCTTGAACCTTTGATTCTTTTACTAAATCCAGTAAGAATTGTTCGCTTGTGCAAACGTCAAACAAACGAATAAATTCTTTTTGGATTAGTAAATAATACTTTTTACATTTTCTGTTATAGAGTATTTTTTCAATAAACATAAACAATAAAGAGTAACCAACAGCAAAAACTGAGCATAGAGCTGCCATTTGGATACCTGCGATTAGTCCGTTTAAGGAATTTCCCGTAGCACTCGCTGAAAAATCGACAGAAGTAAAAGCAATAGCCATTTTTAAGAATGTAAAGAAAGGACCTAGACCTGTCAAAAGTGTAGGCATTACTTGGATAAATTTATTATTAATTTTTGAATAAATAAGGGTTTCTTCATTAAAGAAGTATGAAGCATCAACAGTTAAATACACATCCGGTGTAAAATTATTTCCGGCTTTTGTGTTTTGAGCAGCCGTATAAAGTTTTTCAGGGAAAATTAAGGCTTTTTTAAAATCTTCCCAACTTGTACTTGTGTACGAGTTGCTGCTCATAAACTCATCCAATTGGTTAAATCTATACGAAATTTCTTTTTTATTCATTGATTGCAAGAAATCATAGACGGATTTAAGATTATTTTCAGTCTTATTGTAATTTCTTAAAACAGTCATTATAAAAAACAAGAAAATTACAGTAATAATAAGTATTGCAGGCTCTGTAATAATGCTAATTAATGTCATAAAAACCTCTTCCCTTTTTATTTTAGTTAAATTATAGCATAATCCGTTTAGATTATTTAATTATTACGAAATTTGAACTATAATGGGATAAATTGATAATTAAGGTAGTAGAGATGGAATGTCCTAAATGTCATATTAATGTCGATGATAATCAGACAGTATGTCCTAAGTGTCATAAGGTATTGCTTTTGGAGTGCCCGAATTGTCATACATTGGGAGAATCTGCAGTTTGTTCTACCTGTGGTTATACAATCTTGGTTAAGTGTTCAAAATGTTCAAAACTTGTTCCTGTAGAGAAGGAAGTCTGTCCAAAGTGTGGTTTTCCTACGGCAACATCGGTTGCTTATCAGGAGTGTGAATCAGATGAAATTGCTTCTGTAGTTATAAAATTTGAGACATTGAAGCAAATTAAGAGGTCTTTAAAATCAAAGGAGCTTTATTCAAAATTCTTTTTTAAATTAAAAAATTTGTTATTTGCACAAGTTAAAGGAATTGATTGTAAGTTTGTGACTTATGGGGAAACTTTTGTTGTTAATATGAACAAAGAATTATCCTTTGCAACTTCTGCAAATAAATCTGTTCGTTTTGCTTTGAAACTTATAAATGCTTTTTCGGGGCTGAATTTAAATGTGATAGAAGAATTAGGTATTCCTTTGGGGCTAACTATTACAATTATTAAAAAGAGCTCAGAAGAGCTGTTATCTCTAACAACATACGAAAACAACGTAAAACCTTTAACGACGAAGAAAAATTTGCATAAATATTTAAGGGGACTACAAATAGTTTTGGATCAGCATGTTTGTGATGAAATCAGTAAAGACTATAAAACGGATTCTTTATATTCAATTGAAGAGAACGGTAAAACTACAATGTTTTACGAGATTGTATTAGGCTCATATGTTTTACCTCCTTCAAACGATACCGATTCCGTAAATGTAAATGTTGTTCCTAAAAATATTGTTAAAACAACAGAGTCTGTTGAGAATAAAGATTTATATTCTTTCAAAGTCTTTGATATAAATGCAAAATGTGCTTTTGAAAAAATCTCAACCGTAGATTTGTTTGAACGTCTGAATTCATTAGATTTAGTTAAACAAGGAAAGATTATTTCTCTGAAAACAACTCCGGAAAATTCTGTGAATACGGATGATATAATTAATTATTTTAAGAAAAATGAATATAAGGTATTGAAAGTCTCTTGCACGGAAGAAATGTCATACAAGGCTTGGGGTTTTTTTGAAACTTTATTCAAAGACTATTTCGCCTTACCGTTTCATTCGCGTTTTATGGATTTAGCAAAGATTAATCAGAATTCAATTAAGGCCTTTAAACCGCTATTTGATTTAGTATTATCAAAGCCGGTCAAATCTATGTCTGCAGAAGATGCAAGATTTACTTATATGGAATCTTGGAATAAGTTTTTATCTGCTTTAAGCGATACAGTTATTATTGTTGAAGGTTTTGAACATCTGGACGATACATCTATACAGACTTTGGAGTTGTATTTCGATAAGTTTAAAAAAGTCAGACCAAATTTTGTATTTATTACTGATACTGAATGTGCGGTTCATTCTAAAATTAAAGGTTTATTAAGAACTCCTGTTTATACAGAATTTTCTTTGCAAAAAAGCTCTATGGATGCTTGCCTTTCAACATTAAAGTCAGACGCTACCGATTTTATTCAATCTTTTTATTTTGAAAAAATAAAAGAAAACTTTAAGGGCTCGTATCTATATTTTCAAAATGCTTTAGAATATCTGAAAGAGACCGGAGTATTAATAGATTTTGAAAATAAATTGATTATCAAGAATAAAAAATCGGTTATTATGCCGACCGATTTATATGGTTTGTATAAATCAAGGATGAAAAATTTTAGCAAAAATCAGGATATTTCGTTAATTTTGGCATATAGCTCTTTGTTAGATGCTCGTCTTGATGAGAAGACCCTTGAAACATTGGGAATCAAAGATACAGATAAACATCTAAAAGTATTAGCTGATTCAGGTATGGTATCTTATGAGAATGGAATAGTTTATATTAATAATTATGCATTGTTAAAAACTGTTGCATCTTCTTCTATTAAAAAAGAAGCAGAAAATTTCTTGGCTAAAAATATCATTGCTCAATTAGGTAAAGGCTTAGACGATGCTACTTTAGCGATTATTTTGGGTAAATTATCAACTTTTAAGGAAGAATATTTAACTTTGTGGAAAAATTCTCAATTTGCGATAAAAACAGGTGACTATGATGCATATTTAAAGAATTGTTTAGGATTTTTATCTTTAGTAGAACATATTGAATCTAATATTTCAAAAGAAGAAATTGAAGAAAATAAAAAGGATGTTTATAACAATATTTTAATGTTTTTGTATAGTTATTCTCCTTCGAAAATTTATTTTATTGAAAATGTATTGTTAATGGATGCAATCAACGTGGGTGATGATGAAAAAATAGTCAAACTATCAAATCTCATGTTGCAGGGAGCCTTAATATCGTCAAATTATACTGATGCATTAGGTCTGTTACACAATATTCTGTCAAGGATGTCTAATCCTACTTTGTTGGTAGACGGAGTTGTAAATACAAAATTTTTACTTCTGTCTTTAGTGAATATTGAAATTCTATATAATATCGGAGAATTTAGACAATGTGTTGAAATCGCAGAAGAGATTCTTTCGGTTCTTTCTCCTGAGGTTTTGGAAAAAGTTAAACCTGCGAGTTTTTCTGCAAATTTATTTGTATCTCATATCCTTGAGACATTCCGTCTGGTTGGTTTTGCTAAATTGTATCTTCTTGACTGTGATATGAATGAGTTTTTTGAGCTTATTGAAACAAAGTTGCAGATAGGTCTGCCGGAAAAAGATTGCATATTGGCGGTTAAAGATTATTTAAGCAATAAAGTTTATGAAGTTGGAGATATTGAAAATCAATCGCCGTTCTCAAAGATGATTTTCTTAATATTACAAGAGTTTTCTATGCTTAAAGATGATTATAGGCGTTTTGCTCAGAATATTTATCAAGCTAAATTACTTGCTGCTGATGTACATTGCAGAGAGGTCGAGCTGTTATGTGACCTGTTTATTGCGTATGCATATTTTAAAATGGGAATTATCCCAAAAGCTGAAGCTATATATTTGGATGTTCTTGAAAAAAGTGAAAAATCCGCTATGTTTAATATTTTTTCTGTTTCAAAATATCTGTTAGCTAAAATGTGTATAAAAGATAAGACAAAGGAAGCGTTAGTGCTTATAAATGACGCTTTAGCTTTAATTCGTAAAAACCAGAATCAAGCTCAAATAATGTTTGCACTGTTTGAAAAATTGTATATTGATATTGCAAAGTCTCAAGAAGTTTCTTCTGTTGATATAGAATCTGAAGAACAGAAATTGGTTGACTTAGTGAAAGTATTGCCAAAAATTTTAGCCTAATTTTATATTATTGTTACAAATTTTTACAATTGGCTTTCATCGTCTTCTATTTTGAGTGTATAATCATGTTTAGGAGGCTTTATTTTGTCTAAAGGCTACGAAAATTTTAATAACTCTGAAACATCTTTTAGAAAATCCACACTAATTCAAGAACGAATCGGCTTGGTTTCTTCTCATATGTATAAGCAGTTTTTGGATTATCAACATGCAACGATGAATACAACTGAATTGTTTGCAGAAATGATTGATAATTTGAAAGCTATTGCCGATTCTTTGAAACAATCATTTGCCACACGTGGGATTGCGACAGATAATAGCATAAGTGTAGATTATGACAAGGAAAAAAGTGTAGTTGTTATCAATATTTTGTGGCATACGATAAGTCTAACCACAAGGTGCAATTATGAACCTCAAGCTTTGTTCAGAGAAGGTAATTCACCAATGTTTTCCGGACGTATTATGGCGATTAACGGGAACTATAATGAATTAATGGAGGGTGCAAAATCTCGTCATGAGATGATGGAAAGACTTTTAGAAAAAGAAGTTGCTTCTTTATTTGTGCCTGCTGATAAATCTCAGAATTCAATTTTTAAAATAAGACATTTATCTAACAGAGAGTTTTTCTTGAATTCGGCTGATGCATCAAGAGAGTTTGTGCTTAAAGTCGTTGAAACCATTTGTGGCGGAGGTTTATACCACGAAGAAGGTTCAAGAAAGAGTTTTAATATTTAAAACTTTTCTAGACCATCTTCGCGTTTGATTTCATTCAATAAAATATTATATTTTATTGAAGTAAAACTCCTATCTCTCCTATGGAGAGAAAAAGATTTCTTAACGAAGCATTGCTGAGTTTAGAAATCTAAGAGAGGGTTTGGTCTCTCCATTGATTTTATTTGTGCATTTCTTTTTCTTTAAACCTTCTGTTACTTTTTTGTTCCGGCAAAAAAGTACCGCATTTTTAACTATTCTTTCAAGCTTGTATTATAACTTCCAAGCCAAAAATATTTACCCCCTCTCCGAGCTCGATTTCCGTTCGCTAATCAATTGTAACGTTCGACCTATGCGA
>CAYSIO010000088.1:5814-6164 GCA_964431115.1 uncultured Vampirovibrio sp. | reverse complement strand
TTTCCTGACTCTTCTGAGCTGCTTCTTTTGCACGCAAAGCAATCCCCGCCATAACACACTCGTGATAACTCATTTCTCCGGCTTTTTGCGGTCTTTCTCCTGCGCGCATACTTCCGCCGCCACCCATTTTTGAGCAAATTGGGCATGCTCCCGGAGGAAGCCCATGTGGACATAATCCAGCGCTTGCTTTATTCACATTTGGTACTTGAGTTGCCAATAAAAAAACCTTCCCTATACTTCTTTACAACGGGAAAGTTCTACAACACTTTGACCCGAAGTGATGTTTTTGTATTAATTGTTGTGATTGACCCCTCACCCTAGCCCTCTCCCTAAAGAGAGGGAACAATTAT
>CAYSIO010000088.1:0-5804 GCA_964431115.1 uncultured Vampirovibrio sp. | reverse complement strand
TCTGGGTATTCCGACTATAACGGTTGCGGCACAGCTTGGGATTTTCACCCAAATTTCCCCGTATTCAATTTCCTTAATTCTAACATAAAAAAAGCGCAAAAATATTTTTTAGGAGTTTTTAATATAATGTACTTAATATTTTGTAAAAAAAGCTGTTAATATACTAAAATTTGATGTAGAATATAGCTTGTCACAATATCATAAGAAAGGATTTTTCCATGGTGCTTGAAATGACTTACTCACAGCTTGAAAGAGCAGTGAATCCAACTCACGACATTAAGTTATTTGCAGGAAGATCAAACCCTGCCTTAGCACAAGAAATCGCGGATTACTTAGGAACAACCGTTGGTCCAATGGTTATAAAAAACTTTGCTGACGGCGAAATTTACGTTCAGGTAAAAGAAAGTATCCGTGGTGATGATGTTTTCATTATCCAACCGCTTTGTAATCCGGTTAATGAAAACCTAATGGAACTTTTAATAATGATTGACGCTTTCAAACGTGCAAGCGCTAAATCAATCACTGCAGTCATTCCTTATTATGGTTATGCAAGACAAGACAGAAAAACTTCCGGTCGTGAAGCAATTACCGCTAAGCTTGTTGCAGACCTTCTTACAACTGCAGGAACTACAAGAGTTTTAGCTATGGATTTACACACCGGTCAAATTCAAGGCTTCTTTAACATTCTTGTTGACCATATTTTTGCAAATCCAATCTTAGTAGATTATTTCAAAAGCTTAAATATCGATCCTGATGAAATGGTATGTGTCAGCCCTGATATGGGTGGCGCAAACAGAACTCGTCACTTTGCTAAAAAATTAGATTGTCCGATTGCAATTATCGATAAACGCAGAGATAAACATAACGAAGCAATAGCAGCGCATATTATCGGTGACGTTGAAGGCAAAGTTTGTTTGATGTTTGACGATATGATTGACACTGCAGGCACTATTTGCGAAGCTTCTAAGCTTCTTAAGAGCAAAGGAGCTAAAGCGGTTTACGTTGGAGCTACTCACGCAGTATTCTCGGGTCCGGCTATTGAAAGACTTAAAAACGCTCCTATTGAAGAATGCGTTGTTACAAATACAATACCTTGGAAAAAAGAAGATTTACCTGCTAATGTAAGACAGCTTTCTGTAGCAACACTTTTAGGACAAGCTATTTCAAGAATCCACGATGATGAGTCAGTAAGTTCATTATTCGGATTCGAAAAAGAAATGAAAGTTTAAACTAAAAAAGCTTCCTAAAAAGGAAGCTTTTTTAGTAAAGAGAATCTTTTACTAAAGTATCAATATCCACACACAGAACTTGCGCTATATCAATAATTTTTATTATTGTCGGATTAATTTTGCCTGTTTCAATTAAACTGACAGAATTTCTTGATATGTCACATTTTTCTGCCAACTCCTCTTGAGAAAGACCTCTTCTGAGTCTTTCACTTTTAATATTAATTCCAATATTTAGTAATCTGTCTTTGATATCCATATTTATATTTTCAGGGATTATAAAAGTTTTTGCTATAAAGAATAATTTATTTAAACACAGGATATTTAACATTTATAAAAAAGGGCGGTCAATCCGCCCTTTTACCGTCTATAACTCAGGAGACAAACTTTCTTACTACAAAATCAACTTGACTTGTATTTTGTCTCTCAACAGCATCTTTTTTCTGTAAGTTATAACGGCTATTTTTCAAGAATTTCCAGTTTATGAGTTTTCGCCTCTTCTACATGCTGTTTAGGAAGAGTAATTGTTAGCACTCCATTTTTATAACCGGCTTCTGCTTCTTCTGAACGAATAGGATGATCAAAAGAAATTGTACGTTTATATTTACCATACCTAAATTCACAAGTATGATATTTCATATTTTTTTCGTGTTGCTCTTTTTCTTCTTTTTCTTCTTCAATTACCGCTGTAATTGTCATAAAATCATTATCCAATTCAACTTCTATATCATCTTTTTTAACTCCGGGAAGTTGAACTTTCACCATATAATTAGTTTCGGATTGTTTTATTTCAACAGCAGGTCTCCAAGTAGAAACCTTTTTCATTGATAATTGATGTGAAAAAGCCGGATTAATAATCGTATCTCTTAAAAAATTGTTTAATTCATTGTGTATACTATCAAAATATAGCTCAGGTTCGCGTAAAATCAAATCAGTTTTCATTAACAAGACTCCTTTCAAATTCTCCTATACTATAAGAAGTCTTATAATTTTTTACATCAGACAATCGGGGCGATTTTTCTTTCAAAAAATCGCCCCGATTTAACTAATTATTCTTAACTACTATTCTACGGTACCGGCAGTTTTACCATATCTTCTGATTGTTGAATTCAAAAGATTTTCGTGGTGTTTGTCACGGTAAATCTGACATAGTAATTTGTAAGCGTGTTTGTTATACGGGTTTTCTCTTAAAATCTGTTCTAATTGAGAAACCGCAGAATTAGAACGCTTCATATAATAGTTAATTAACGGCGGAAGAGTGATTGTTAAATCGTTCTCATCAGTCGCCCAAGCAATATCAGCGCAACTTTTTGCATTATCAAATTCCTCTGCATCCAAGTACATAACCGCAACTTCGTAGTATACTTCTGATTTGCTTCTTCTGTCAGTCTTCATTTGTGCTACGATTTGGTATTCTTTTGCAGCTTTTGTATATTCTGCTCTTTTTCTGTATTGTTCAGCTAAAGCTAAATGAGTTGCGATATCACCACCTACAACTTCTTCCAAATTAGTGTCATCATTCACCGGAACATTTAGTGTTTCCAAAATTTCAGAAGCCGTAAATAATTGTGCTTTTTCTTCCGCTGTTAAAGGTGTATTTGTAATATCAGGTACTACAGAATAAAGAAGAGCTAAAGTTTTCAAATCTCTTGGTGTTATTTCTGTATTAAATTTAGTACCAATAGGATACATAACATCATAAATACTAGGGCTCTTTCCTGTAAGACCTAAAGAATGTCCGATTTCTTGAAGAGCTGATGAGAATAATTGTTTTGAATCATGGCTATGACCTTTGTTATCAGTTTTGTTGAATACGATTACTGAATCAGTAATTGTATTACCATTGACTGAAAAAGCGTGAACACCAATTGAATCTTTATTATCGTTTACTCTGAAATAGCATTTCATATCTGCATCAGCTACATCTTCTACGAATTCAAATCTTACAAGTCCTTCACTTGCTCTTTGCCAAGCATAGTAAGCACTCATAACAACTTCTCTATAATATTCAGGAACAGAAGTTGAATCTTCAATAAAAACTTTTAATGGTAAAGAGTTTTTATTCCATCTAACTAATTTACCGTTCTTACAAAGATTTCTAAAATAGCTGTCAATAACAGCAGCTTTAATAGTTTTTTCGCTCATTGACTTGTCATAGCCTAATGTTATAGCTGCTATGTTTTTAAAACCAAAATCATTCACTGTAGGAGCCGGAGCAACATTCATAAGAGAAAATACACCTGCTGCAATTAGGAATGTACATACAATAATCTTTTTCATCGTGATTAAAAAACCTCTTTTTCTATAAATTACATTATTATATTTAATATAAAACACATAAATATTATTTTTGCGCTTATTATACTATATTTTAAGATATTTTACAATTAGATTATTACCAGATTGAAAGTTTATGGATATTTATGGTAAACTCATTTTATTAAGGAGGATATATGCACGAATACGTTTTTAAAATGAAAAAGGGCGATATCGAGATTGAATTAAAATCTGACGATTTAGAATTTGTAGAAGAACAGCTTAACAAATGGAGAGAAGAACTTCTTCAACAGGATTAATTTAAGATATGGCAACTTATTCATTCAGGATTAAAAAAGGAAATTTTCAACTGGATTTATCTACTTCTGATAAAGAACTTCTTGTCAGTCAGTTTGAGCTGTGGGTAAAAGATGCCGGCGCTTATGCACGCAAAAGAAAGGCAAAAGAATGCAAAGAATTAGTAAACACTCAAATCAAAGCTGAAGAAGAAATTACAAAGAAAAACATTGAAGAACACCTTTCAAAACATCCTGTAGCTGAGATGCCAAAAATTGATGAAAAGCTAATCAGAAAAGAAAAACCTGCTGAAGAAAAGCCTGCTGAAAACAATAACCTAGATATTTTCTATGCACCGCCTTCACAGGAATCTATCTCAAACATGATTGGTAAATCCCAGTCAGGCGGAGTTTTTGATAATATTTTAGAAAATTCTTTAAATAATCCAAAAACAGAACTTACGTTCAAAACAAGTCCTTCCATTAAAAAAGATAATGCGTTTTTGAACTATATTAGCGCCAGAAAGATTGAACGCAAAATGGATTATTTGCTTTTAACTGCGTATTATTTTACACAGTACGAACAAAAACCAAGATTTACCTTAAAACAACTTAATGCTAAATTAATGCAAAACATTGCAGTAATTATCGACCACAGTGTTCTACAAGAAGCTATTAACAGAGATTATATAGAATGCCTTCCGGACCTTACCGGTCTTGTGGGTGCGAGCGAATATCGCTTAACCGCTTATGGAGAGAAGGTGCTTTTAGATGACTAAGACTGTTGCTGTTGCGCTTTCCGGTGGAGTCGATAGCGCTGTAACCGCAGCACTACTCTTAGAACAAGGCTATAAAGTTATTGGTATAACCGGAAAAATGACTTGTTCAGAAGATGCTGAACAAATAGTTTTGAATGCAAAAAAAGTTGCTGATAAACTAGGTATAGAACATTATGCCGTCGATGTTTCAAAAGAGTTCGACGAAAAAATTATTAAATATTTTGAAAACTCCTATAAAAACGGACAAACTCCAAACCCTTGCATAATGTGCAATAAATACATTAAATGGGGAACTCTTTTTGATTACGCCTTGAATCAACTTGAGGCGGATTATATTGCAACAGGTCACTATGCAAACATTAAAGAGTTTGACGGAGTATACAAGCTTTATCCGGCTTCAGACGAACATAAAGATCAACTTTATTTCCTTTTCTTATTATCACAAGAGCACTTGGCAAAAACACTTTTCCCTTTGAGTAAATATAAAAAAGATGAGGTTAAGGTATTAGCTGAAAAGTACGATTTACCGCCAAAATCAGCAAAAGAAAGCCAAGATATTTGTTTTATAAAAGCTCCTATGACAACAAAAAAATACTTGAACAACGCTTTCGGAAGCTTAAAGGGTGATTTTGTAGAAAAAACTACAGGAAAAGTTTTAGGTCATCACGATGGTTTTTGGCAGTATACAATAGGGCAAAGAAAAGGTATCGGACTCGCGGCTCCGGAAGCACTCTATGTCGTCGGGATAGAGCCAGCGACCGGTAATGTGTACGTTGGGTTCAAAAATGAACTGGACGTTAATGAATTAACTTTGGAAAATATTGAATGGAGCTACTCGATACAAAAAGTAGCCTTTGATGCATTAGTTAAAATTAGATATAACATGAAATCAGTTAAAGCTCATATTGAAATCGGCAATAAAACTAAAATCACCTTTCTTGAACCCGTTTCAGGGCTTACTCCGGGTCAAGCTTGCGTTATTTATGATATAAATGACGGTCACTTGCTTGGCGGTAGTTTTATTTAGCGGTAAAGGGGTAAGGGGTAAATGTATTTGAGCTTGTTGGTGTGACTACAAGCTTGTAAGACGAGTGGGGGGTAAATATATTTGGGCTTGGAGGTGTGACTACAAGCTTGTAAGACGAGTGGGGGTAAATGTATTTGAGCTTGGAGGTGTGACCACAAGTGTGCAGTCATTCTGAGGGCGAAGCCCGAAGAATCCAGAGAAGTAAATACTTTCAATCTGC